>JAFGBE010000086.1 GCA_016933315.1 Candidatus Auribacterota bacterium | reverse complement strand
TATACTCGTAAAAATCCCTTTTATCCGCAGAATATTTTATCTGCACGATATCCCTGCCCACTTCGAATCCGGCGCAGACTGTAAGTATATCGGTCCTTTTGTTATTGAGCGAATACAGGGGCAAAGAAACCCTGCTTTCAGAAAGAACCTCTTTTGCGGTTTTCCCGCTTATGGTAATATCTTTCGAATCAGTCCTGCCGGAGATATTACTCATCATATCTTCCACGCCGTCGAATCTTTTGCCTGGATACACTTTAATCCTCAGGTTAACGGTATAAGTATTATCCATATTCCTCGGACCCGTTATCGAAAACGATTCTGCGGCTTTTTTCGCAACGGTCTCCGGCGCGGGAGATGCCCAGTTCGAAGGGACTTCCACCTTCATGTTTAAACCGCCAAGCAGAATCTCCTTTTTTATGAAATTTTCCACTGTTTCAAGCCTTTCCTGGCTGATTTTCCTCGTTCCATCGGCATTCTCGGGTATTATCGCATTAATGCTGTTTTTAGCAAACACATTAATGCTTACGGCAAATATAAGCAGGACAGCCGGTGAAATTATCGCAAAAACCGTATTTCCTTTCACGATATATATCTCCTTAATTATAAGTTATAGCGCTGGTATCAACATTCCAGTCAACCATATTTTTCAACTCTGGATAACAATAGTAGTAAGAACCATCTACCTCTAATAAATCAGGATATGAAGTCATTCCTAAATAATCAATGATATCTTCATAATCCGCAGGCAGACTTTCTGTTTCCCCTTTCCCGATATAGTCCCCGTAGTTTATATCGTCAACACTTGCTATATCTTCGTTTCCGTAGGGAAGCCCTGCGCCCCAGATAAGTTCTGCCGACTGGTCACACACATCATAGCCTGTTGTCCCGGAGCTGGAATTATATCTGGCGCCGTCCATCCAGAAATGAGCCGTGTTCCACCACGCAAGAAATTCTGTTTGGGCGGTAGCCGCGCAATTTGCTATCTGAGCAGCGTTATACCCAATTTCCGTGCCATTCGTAACTATATATGTCGTAATATCCACTTTTGAATCATTCTTTTGCTGAAGAGTTGGGCCTGCGTAATTCGTCGGGTTTGCCAGATGGCCCACATCCTGCCCTGCATGTGTAGCTTCATGGATGATAAGGGTTGCTATTATATATTTATCTGCATCCTCATATTCTTCATCTATCACAATCTGGTCGCTTATAGAATCATAATAGGCAACCGAGCCCAGCGCGTCACCGAAAACAGGGACTATATTGTTATTTTTCAACAAATTAAAATATGTGTCTCCCCATTCATGAGGCATAATCACATCTAAAAGGGCATTTCTTATTAAAGTGTCTGCATCATCTAACCAGCCTCTTTCCTCTGCAGGCGCCTCTGATCCTCCCGAACCTTTTTCATCATCTTCATCTCCGGTTGCCCCTCCCCTTCCGGAAGAACCGCCTGAACCGTGACCCGCCTGCGGAGCGGTTATATCTACCCCGCCCGTAATACCGGCTGTCGTAGGAGCGGTAATATCCACTCCCGGCAAATCAGTGGATGCCGAATAAAGGTCATACCTGCCTTCCTGGTTATCCCCGGGATACTTATACACATAAGGGATCCCGTTCGCGTCAATAATGAGCCCGTCCTGAACGGCCTCGGATGAAAAAGCAAAGTAACCGTTATTCAGGCTCAATACCATACTGGCGTTTGTGCCATAGGGATAAGTGCCCCAATCCGAATAATACATTTCCAGAGCCGCTCTAAGCTGATTTAAGTCGACAGGGATACTTGTCTCATTCGCCCTGTGCCTTGACCTCAGGAGAACCGGCAGCAGAAGGCCGGCAATGATGATTATAATCCCAACAACCATAAGCAATTCCGTAATACTAAAACCTTTTTTTCCGGAAAACGGTCTCATAACAATAATCTCCCCTAATTAAGAAATCCCGATAGAAATTAATCTTTATAATAACTCTATAACAACATAACTATAGATATATAAGTATATTAGATTACCACAAATAACCATCGTGGTCAACGATGATTAACCGTTAATAGAAAGAAGAAATTCGGCATTGCTCTGTGTCTTTTTCAGCTTATTTATTATCAACTCCATGCATTCAACCGGATTCATGCCCTGAAGGGCTTTTCTCAGGAGCCATATCCGCTTAAGTTCATCTTCATGGAATAGCAACTCTTCTTTTCTTGTGCCGGATTTTTCGATATCAATCGCCGGGAACACCCTCTTGTCGACAAGTCTCCTGTCAAGATGAAGTTCCATATTTCCTGTTCCCTTGAATTCTTCAAATATGACTTCGTCCATTTTGCTCCCGGTATCGATAAGGGCCGTCGCTATAATAGTAAGGCTGCCGCCTTCCTCAATATTCCTGGCTGCTCCGAAAAATCTCTTTGGCTTATGAAGAGCGTTCGAATCAAGGCCTCCGGTAAGTATCCTTCCGCTGTGGGGCTGAACCGTATTATAAGCTCTTGCCAGCCGCGTAATGCTGTCCAGAAGTATGACTACCTCATGCTTGTGTTCAACAAGCCTTTTCGCTTTTTCTATGACAATCTCAGCGACCTGTATATGTCTTTCGGGCGGTTCATCAAAAGTCGAGCTTATAACCTCCCCTTTCACCGTGCGCTCCATATCCGTAACCTCTTCCGGCCTTTCATCTATCAGGAGGACAATCAATTTTGCCTCGGGCGTATTTGTAGTTATGCTGTTGGCAATCGCCTGGAGCAGCATAGTCTTTCCCGTCCTGGGAGGGGCGACGATCAAGCCTCTCTGTCCCTGCCCGAGCGGAGTCAGTATATCCATCACCCTCATTGACACGTTTTCGGATCTTGTCTCAAGTATAAAACGTTTCAGAGGATAAAGAGGAGTCAGGTTATCAAACAGTATTTTATCTTTAGCTTTATCAGGGTCTTCATGGTTTACGGCCTCCACTTTAAGGAGCGCAAAATATTTTTCTTTGTCTTTGGGCGGCCTTATCTGGCCTGAAACCATATCCCCTGTCTGAAGGTCGAACCTTCTTATCTGAGACGGCGAAACATAAATATCTTCAGGGCACGGCAGATAATTGTAATTCGGAGACCTCAGAAAACCGAACCCGTCGGGCAAGATTTCAAGAACTCCCTCGCCGAACATCAGGCCGTTAGCCCGCGCCCTGGCTTTGAGTATCTCGAATATAAGCTGATGTTTCTTTAAAGTGCCGAGACCTTCGATATTAAGCTGCTTGGCTATTTTATTCAACTGAGGCAGTGTCATTTTCTGGAGAGACACTATATTCAGCTCGTCGCCTCCCTTCCCGTGCTCTTTGCCGTTCCTTGAATCAGGCTGAGAGTTTCCCGCTGCCGGCGCTTCCTCTTTTAAATCTTCCTTCTTCATATTTTTAACATCTTCTTCCTTAGGTTTAGTTACCCTGCCCATTTACATCCTCCTTAAATAGTTCATTGAAAATCCGTTTTACCTGTTTTTCTGTTTCGCCTTTATTTTTTGAAGTATCTATAATATAGTCAGCTCTTGCGCTTTTTTCAGCGCCGGACAGCTGAGCTCTAATTATTTTCAATGCATCATCACGTCCGATTTTATCCCTTACGGCAACCCTCTCTATCTGCAGTTCCTCCGGGCACGACACTAAAACGATTTTATCGAACATGTTTTCCAGCCCGGCTTCGTATATCAGCGGAGCGATTACAACAAACTTTTTCCTCTCATTCCGGCATCTATCCATCTCTCTTCCTATCGCGGAAATTATTTCGGGGTGGAGTATTTTTTCAAGCGCTCTCCTGTCGGGCTCGGAATTAAATATTATTTGCGCAAGTTTTTTCCTGTCGATATTCCCGTCGCCGGAGAGGCACCTGTCTTTAAAACATCCGGCTATCTGTTTCTCTTTCTTCCCTGCCACCTGCCTGGATATGGCATCCGCATCAATTACCTTAAAACCCATATTCTTAAGTATGGAGCCGATATGCGTCTTGCCGGTGCATATACCGCCTGTAATAGCCACTTTCATTCAAACAGCATCTCTTTGGAGTTCCTGATGAGTTCAAGCCCTTCTTCTGTTTTCCCTTTTCTCATATATAACCTGCCGAGCTGGAAAGCCGCGGTTTTATACAAGGGGTAGATATTCAACGCTTTCTTAAAAGAGCTTTCGGCAGAATCTTCATCGCCTGTGCCTAAAAAATGCATACCTTCGCCTGTATACTCCGCGACACTTTTCATTTCCCCGCTGTTGATATAACGATATGCCCTGTATATGCCGTTGTCATAAACAGGGACAAACCTGAAAGGCGCAGCTCCGTATTTCTCAAATTTGGACGCGATACATCCCGGGCGGGCTTCCCTGACACCCCATATATACCTCATCGAATAAGGGCCTTCCGTAGAATATGTACCTCTCGTAAACACATAATAATCAATCGAATACCTGTCGCAAAACCCGGAAAAACCGGTTTCATCCTCGCCGAAAAGGGCTTCCCCGTAGTCAAATATTTTCTTTCTCAGTACCGGGTTCTCAAATTTCGGATGAAAAACTATGTTTCTTCTCCCGTAATAATTAAATCCGGGGCATATCGTAAAATTAGCAAGAATCACCGAATCCTCAGGCGTGGCTTTCTCCGACCACATAAGGATGTCTTCATACGCCGCATAATTAATATCCCTTACCCAATGGCTCCTGCTCGCATATACTCTGGAAGCCTCAGTCGCAGCAAAAATGAGGAAAACCGCCAGGAGTAATCTTCTCATATACTTTTTATCTGAACACGCAATAAGGCAGCCGCATATGACCGACACAGGAATAATGAGGAAAACGTACATTCTCCTGAAAAGAACAAACATCATAAGACATATCAGGACAAAAGGAATTAAAAACAACAGGTTCATAAAACGATTTTTAAACACATTATAGATTAGCCTGCAGAACCCCAAAAGAAAAATAAAACCGGTAATACCAAAGTATCCTGATACACCCCTGAACCCGACAGAATCAAGAGCCGGAGTCCATAATATCCTTGCATCCCAGGTCAATTGTGACGGGTCGGAAGGAATCTGATTTGCATATCTTATTTTTTCAAAAAACAAGGAAATGAAATTTGAATAAACACTCCCATAATCCGAGCCATATAAGGATACAACGCTGGAAATGATATATAAACTTATCCATATTATAACAAGTAATTGTTTTTTTGCAAGAAACTTTATTTTTCCGTTTAACACAGCCAGAAATCCGAGCAGGTACAGGCCAAGCATGGGCAAGGAGCATAAAAAACCGTGGGACATCAGGTAAGGAGACGAGACTCCCGCATAAAAGACGGTAATTACGCTGAACAGGATTATCGGCTTATATTTACCGGTGTCCTTCCCGAAAAACAAATACGCCGTAGCTATAACGACCCATATGGAAAGGTATAACTGGGTCATATCCCAGAAAACCTGCGCGGCAGCCAACGCAACCGCCGATATGAGCGCATAGAGCGCGGAAGGCCTGTTTATATAGGCGGAGACAAGGCCCAGATGAATACATATAAAAGGCAGGGCAAAATTTTCCCTCGAAAACTCGACCCCCGAAGAACGGATAACGGACATAAGCGAAAACGCGTATACCGCTGCCGCCAGCAGGCCGGATTCGCTATTGCCCGACAGGTTTCTCGCCGCAGTAAAAATACCGAATATCCCGAGGCAGTAAAACACAGGGAAGAACATCCTCACAAACCGCTGGAATGGGATATCCGGTTTAAAGAACCTGTATGCCAGGGCCGGGATAAAATCACCGTATGTCGAAAGGTCTTTTTGCACATCCAGCCCTTCGGGATATTGGGCGCTAAAATCCGTATCGGGAATATCATATCCCGATGCCCGCATATCCGCGTATTTGAAAAGCAGGGGGCTTTCAAGCGTAAACGGCAATTCTCTCCCGTACTCATTCTCGCTGAACATACGGTATTCCAGCCTTAAGAATACTCCGGCAGAATAAATGACGGCCAGCAAAATTATGACGATAACCGTCTTTATGCATGATTGTCTTTTACACATATCTCAGATATCCGCCCAATTCTTTCCGCAGAACATGCTGACTTTAAGCGGGACATTCAGCGGAAATACATTTTCCATGATGTTTTTGACTTCCTCTTTAAGTGTCTCGGCCTCGATGGGAGGCACTTCGAATATCAGTTCGTCATGGACCTGCAATATCATCCTTGAACTCAGGTTCTTGCCGTATATAAGGCCGGATACTTCCACCATTGCCGCTTTTATAATATCAGCTGCCGAACCCTGTATTTTTGTGTTAACGGCTATCCTTTCGGCGAAATGCCGGTCTCTCGGATTTGAGGACTTAAACTCAGCAATATACCTCTTTCTGCCTGAAATAGTGTCTATGAAACCCTGTTTCTCCGCTGTCTTAATGATATCATCGATAAAAACTTTGACCTTCTTATATCTGGCGTAATAATTTTCGATGAATTCGGAAGCTGTTCTCCTGCCTATACCGGCATTCTTCGAAAGTCCGAACGGGCTTATTCCGTATATTATTCCGAAATTTACCGCTTTTGCCGACTGCCTGAGCTCATCCGTAACATCCCCGATATCGATATCATTTATCAAAGCGGCCGTGTAAGCGTGTATATCCATGCCGTCTTCGAACGCCTTAATCAGTTTCTCATCGCCGGATAAATGGGCAAGCACTCTCAATTCGATCTGCGAATAATCACATGAAAGAAGCAGCCATCCTTCTCTCGGGATGAAAGCTTTCCTGATTTTTCTGCCGTCTTCCGTCTTAACAGGGATATTCTGAAGATTCGGATTGCTTGAACTTAAACGGCCCGTCGCCGTGCCGGTCTGGTTAAAGGTCGTGTGAAGCCGGGCGGTTTCATCTACCAGCGCCGGCAGAGCATCAATATAAGTCGAAATAAGTTTTGTCAGTATCCTGTATCTTCTTATATGCGGAATGACGGGGTGTTTATCTTCAAGCTCTTCAAGGACTTTATCGTCAGTGGAAAATCCTGTTTTAGTCTTCTTTAATATCGGAAGCCCCATATCTTCAAAAAGGACATTGCCGAGCTGTTTGGTTGAGTTAATATTGAATTCCCTACCTGCTTCTCCGAAAATCTTATCCTTTAAAGCGGCTATTTCGGATTTCATCTCGGCGGATAAATCCTTTAAAATGTCCCTGTCTATCCTTATGCCCTCAAACTCCATATCCGCAAGGACCGGTATTATCTTCAACTCGATATTCCTGTATAAGCCGTCCATCTTCTCTTTTTTTATCAGCGCCGACATAGTGCTGTTCAGCTCCGGCAGCAGTTCAAGACACGAACAACAATGCGCAACGTCGCCCGATTCCCCGGGAATCAACGCTTTATCCGGCATATACCTGAATACCACGCTGTCTATGGAATAACTTTTTAATGACGGGTTTAACACATAAGCCGCAATTTCGACATCGGAAGCTATCCCGTTAAGCCCTATACCGGCTTTTCTTAAGGCGATAATATCGCTCTTAAGGTCAAATCCTATTTTTTTTATCCTGCCGTCTTCCAGGATTTTTCCGGCCAGCCGTGCCGCCGTTTCCCCGGCGGCGCCGTCAAGCGCAAACGATACAGGGCCCGCAAGCTCATTATATACGCATAATACGGGGAATTTGCCCGGGCTGCCTTCCAGCGTCTTAAAATATATTTTCCCGCCGCCCCGGCAGCTTTCCAGATACCGCGCTATTTCTTCCGAAGATACTTCCAATTTAAAATCTTTGTGTTCATCCCGGCGCACGATATATCTTTCCGCCAGTTTCTTAAACTCATATTGCCTGAAAAGCGCTGAAAGCAGGGCTTTATCCGGTTCAGACAGGGAACACTCGGGAAAATCAAAATCAACGGGAACATCCCTGTCAACTTTGATTAATTCCCTCGAAAACAGCGCCTTATCCCTGTTCTCCCTGAATATTTTCTGCTTCGAAGGGCTTTTTATCTTATCTATATTATTAAGGATGTTATCCAGCGAACCGAATGTGTTTAGTAATTCCTGCGCCGTTTTAATGCCTATGCCCGGCACGCCCGAGATATTATCCGAAGAATCTCCTGTCAAGGAAAGCAGGTCCAGCATCCTTTCGGGGCCGACTCCGAACTTTTCCAGGACTTTACCGGGGTCATAAAGGATATTCTCTTTGATTCCGGGAGACAGGACAAATACCTTTTTGCCGTCCACAAGCTGCATCATATCCTTATCGCCCGTCGCAATCAAAGCCCTGATGCCCGCCGACGAGCTTTTCTTCGCCAGTGTAGCAAGGACATCGTCGGCTTCATAGCCGGGGCATTCGAATATCTTTATATTGTACGCTCTCAAAATCTGTTTTATGGGGTCTATCTGGGGTATCAGGTCATCGGGTATGGGTTTTCTTGTAGCCTTGTATCCCTCATACTTTTTATGCCTGAATGTCGGTTCCTTTGTATCGAAAGCAACGGCAATATAATCAGGCGGGTAATCTTTAAGGAGCCTTTCCAGCATATTCACAAAGCCGAAAATCGCATTCGTCGGGAAACCGGAGGCCGTCTTTAAGTCCCTTATGGCATAAAACGCGCGGTAAACGAATGACATACCATCGATAATCAAAAAAACTTCGTCACGCATAATACGGGTTTTTCCGATCAGATTAAAACAATAGTTTTATCCATGGATAGAAGTGAGATTTCCGGACTTGCCGGCCTGACCCCGGCCGGCAAGCGTTGTAATTTTAAAGAGTTATTATTTTATAAGCGGTTTTGACTCAACGCCGTTCTCTTCCGTCTCGCCCATATATTCCCTGAGAAGATCGCCGCGGGGAGTTATCAATTTTGCAGTCACGAATATAATAAGATTCATCTTCTCGCTAGCCTGGGTCTCATTCTTGAAAAGCCTTCCCAGAAGGGGGATATCCCCTATAATAGGCACTTTATCATCCGTCCCTGTTTTCTCTTCCCTGATAAGCCCGCCCATAACAACCGTATCGCCGTCATTCACGACAACACTTGTGCTTACGTTCCTGGTCTGGAAAGTCGGCTGTCTTGCCGGAAGAGCCGCCGTCCCGTAGTTAATCCATCCGGTAAGGTCGCTCACTTCGGGAATCATCGCAAGAGTTATTGTCTTCTTGTCGTTACCTACCGTCGGTATCACGCTGAGCAGAATCCCGATTTCCCTGGTCTCAAAAGCGCTCGGGATAATGACTGCAGGCGTAATAACTGTTCCCGCATCGTTTGTCGAAGGTGGCGTTATCTCAAATTCAGTAGGATAAATTATTTCATCAACGACCTTTATCTGAGCCTGGCTGTTGTTAACAGTAGTGACTTTCGGGGAAGACAGGACATTCACATCGCCTTTCTGGTCCAGAGCGTGCAGTATAGCCGAGAACTCGGCAACGCCCAGAACAGCCGATATCTTCATTATGTTGCCTGAAGGCTCTCCTGTAACATCTTCAAGGAACCTTACGCCCTTTGTTACGCCTTCCCTGCCCCAGTTTCCGCCATATTGCCCGTAATCAGGATTGCCGAGAGAATCAGCCCACGGCCTTGAATTCGCCACAAGCGATTTATCGTGTTGTTTATAAAGCGTCATCTGGTCCGTGAACATCCATTCAATACCGAGTTCTTTGGCTGTGTCCTCAGTCAGTTCAACAAACTTTGATTCAATCTCTACCTGGTAAGGGACAACATCAAGCTTCTGGAGGACATCTTCGATTATGCTCAGGTTTCTCGGGGTGTTCCTCACGATAAGAATACCCGTCCTCTTATCAAGAAATATCTTGCTTCCCTCGGGGAAAGGAACGCCCGATTCTTCAAGAACGTCCTGTATGTTCTTCGTCGATTCAACCCCTGCCGCGCTTCCCATCGTAGTGGTCTCTCCCGCTTCTTCGGCAAAACTTGTAGTAAACGTTGAACCGCTCGTAACGCCCGATGCCAGCTGGTAATACCTTGTTTCCATCTCTTCGTCGGAAACATTCGCGGCATCGGTAATTATCACCGCATAATCGTCGATCCTGTAAACCAGCCCTTTTGCCCTCACGATATATTTCACAGCCTCCATAAGAGGTATATCCGTAAGAGAAATCGTTATGGTCTGGTCTCCCATTCCCTGTGCCGCCGGGTCAAGCAGTATGTTGACGCCGCTCAAGCCGGAAAGGTGTTTGACCACATATTTAAGGTTTGCGTCTTTAAGTTTTATCGATGGGACGACCTGCTGAAGGTCTTTCTCCATTTTCAGTTTTGCGGCAGATTTCCTCTCCTGCTCGGATTCGGATACCTTCTTATAAGCTTTTTCATCGCCAATCATCCTCTTCTTGACCATCCAGTGTTCCCCTACCTGGTTGAAATAAACGTCTTTCTCATCATCCCAGATCTTGTCTGTGGTCTGCCTGACATTGGTAAGAGCCATTTTAAGATGTCTCCTGGCATTCGCATGGTCAGGATTCAACTCAAGCGCCTTTTCAAAGAATGGGATAGATTCCTCATATCTCTGGTCCTTGAAATATAAATATCCTTCGGCGTAAAGCTGCTCGGACTTCTGGATGTTATCCAGAACGACTTTCTCGCCTTCCACGGTCACTTCCTCTACTCCGAATTCGCTTTCCGCAGACAGCGCCGCTCTCGCCTTAGCCATATATTTTATGGCTTGTTTATTGCCCGGGTCCTTATCTATCACATCTTCAAAGACCTTGATGGCATCGGCATAATTTCCTTTTTTATACTCATTGATGCCTTTGGACAGACTGTTTGAAATTTCCCTTTTCATGGCTTTTTCTATGCCGGAATCAAGTTTTGACAACCTGCCCAGCGCATCTCTATTGCCCGGCTCGACTTCTAAGACCTGCTCATATTCGGCCTTGGCCTCAATAAGCATCCCCCGGTCTTCATAATCGGCAGCAGCCTGCATATGCCGCTCCACTTCGGCTTTCCTCACCTGATTTTCCAACTCGAGTTCTCTTGCGTGCTCACTGGCAAGCCTCTCCGCCTCCATCAGGGTCTGGCTGTCCACCTGAGCAAAACCAAAACCCGACACGGATGATATAAAAATCATAATAACCGCCAGCACCAGCGAATTTTTTATTGCTGAGTTCATGATAGTATCTCCCTTTTTCATGATTATTCCTGCTCCGCAGCAAATGCTTCGCCGGTAGGCGTGAGCAGATTTGCGGTTACAAATATAATAAGGTTTCTCTTGCTGTTCGACTCCGTTTCATTCTTGAAAAGCCTTCCGAGGAAAGGAATATCTCCGAGTATAGGCACTTTATCGTCTGTTTCCTGGGCTGTTTCTCTCATCAGTCCGCCCAGGACTATGGTTTCCCCGTCATTTATAATAACGTTGGTAGTGACCAGCCTTGTGGATATTACAGGCTGAGGCAGGTCAACATTGTAACCGATGATACCGTAATTAATCCAGTCGCTCAATTCGCTCACCTCGGGAATAATCGCAAGGTTTATTGTCTTATTATCGGCGCCAACGTTAGGTATTACCTTCAGTATAACTCCTATTTCGCGTGTTTCAAACCCTCCCGGGGCAACACCGGCGGATGTAATAACCGCGCCCGTGTTATCCCATGTGGGAGGAGTAATCTCATACTCGGTCGGGTATATCAACTCAGTCACAACTCTTATTGTGGCTTCCTGGTTATTAAGGGTTACGACTCTCGGTGATGAAAGCACATCGGCGCGGCCGTCCTGGGAAAGCGCGTGTATTACAATCTGAAATTCCGGGCTCGTTAAGACACCGGAAAGGCTCAGCACATTACCCAGCGGGTTCCCCGTCGAATCCTGCAGGAACCTTAAGCCGCGCGTTATGCCGTAACCTGATGACGCGCCGCCGGGATACTGCCCGAAGCCGGGGCCTGCCGCAATCTTGTTGGTGGCGGGGATGTTCGCAGGGAAAAGGGAATTTGCGTCCATTGTCACGCCTCTGTCCTGTCCGTCGGTTGTCAGGTGCCAGTCATTTGTAAGCATCCATTCAAGCCCGAGTTCCGACGCATCGACTTCATTAAGGTCAAGGAATTTAGCTTCGATTTCCACCTGCAGCGCCGTAACATCCAGAACTCTTAAAATGTCATCTATTATTGCAAGATTTGTCGGGGTGTTCCTTGCGATAAGAGTGCTTGTTCTCTCATGCAGGAATATTTTGCTCCCCTCCGGCCATGGCACTCCGCTCTGCTCAAGAACATCCTTGATGGACATCTGTTCGGTCGAAACATTGCCGCCCATCACGTTCTTTTCTCCCGCTTCGGTATCACCCGCAGCATGTATGAACGAAGTGAAAGCGCCTGTTCCGCTCTTAAGGTGATAATACTTCGTTTCCATCTGCTCTTCCGTAAGGTTTTCAGGGGTAGAAATAACTACCGCATAATCATCAACCCTGTATTTCAGGCCTTTAGCTTTAACAATATATTTCAACGCTTCTCTCAGGGGAATATTCCTTAATGAAATGGTGATGGTATCATCAAAAGCCGGTGTCCCGTCTGCCGATGTTTCGACTGATTCCGTTTCACCCGTCTCTCCTACCTCCTCGGCAAGCAGGGCTTCAAGTTCCGCAAGTTCCTGGGCATCCTTGTCTTCAAGCAGCTGTTCCGCAGTTACATCCCCTTCCAGTATCACTTCTTCCGCGGCTTTCTGTGTCGGGAAAACACTTTCATCGAGGATAATGTTCACACCGCTCATACCTGAGAGGGACGTAATCAAATCCCGCAGATGGGCATTGGTAAAGTCAATCAAGGGGATTATCTGGTCCAGCTCTTTCTCTATTTTTTCCCTTGCCGCGCTCATTTCCTTGGGTTTTTCCTCGGTAACGCCCTCCGGCATTTCATCCTTGCTGTAATCTTTCTTCGGGAACCATGACTTCCTCAGGGTTATCATTTCTTCTTTATTCAGGGTTATCTGGTTGTCATCGACTATAGTCCGGATTTTCTCATTGCAGGCATCGATATATCTCAAAGCCGGAACGTGGTTGGGGTTATAGGCTATAACCTCCGAAAAGGCGTCTCTTGCCTCTTCGTATCTGGAATTCTCGTAAAGGACTTTTCCTTTTTCATAAATCTGATTTATCTCCTGGATGGTAATGCCCTCGGATGCAGTCTGCTTTTCCATAATGACTAACTGGTTGTCGCATTTCTGCAGGTATTCCTGGGCGCCCGGATAGTTCGGGTCCACATTTAACACCTCAGTAAATAACTCGGCGGCTCTTTTATAATTTCCCGCCTTGTAATTCGAAATAGCGGCTTTGAACTTATTTTTTGTCAGGTACGTCTGTTCCTTCGCCAGCTCTTTATCAACCCTGTCCATATATTTCTGCGCATCCCTGTTTTCCGGATCGAGCTGAAGAGCTTTTGTAAACTCGATTTTCGCGGCGTCAAAATCTTTATTTTTATAAAGATCTATGCCTTTTCTGACCGCGTGCTCCGCGGCAATGCCCCTTTCCTGCTGTCTCAAGACCGATTCAGTTTCGGTATCCATCGATAAAGCAAGAGGCTGCGCCGACAATACGAAAGCAATCACCATCCCTAGACTTATAATTTTAATTTTTGACCTTTTGGAAATACTCATGTCAGTCTCCTTATTTTTTCAACTTTAAAATATACTGCTCGCCTTTTTTATTTAATATTACTTCATCCGACCTGATTTCGACAATCTCAAAATTCAAATTTTTATCGCCTACATTCATTCCGGCATTCCACATTATTTCCTTCTTTGCGTTTTTATCATAAACACGGGCAAAATATTCCTTGCCCTGTGTGACTTTTCCTTTCTGCAGAAGTATGGGGTCATCCCCTTTCCTCTGTATAACAACTTCAGATTCATCAATTTCCTCACCGACGGGACGGCCCGGCTTGGGAGGCAATTTCCTTACTTTTATCTCACATGACACAACACAGTAACCCTGTATCCTGCCCCTTGAAACAATATCATATTCATCGCTGAAAAGGCCCTGTGTCTCTCTGTAAAACAATATTGCGTCGGCCAGCCGTTCATCACTAAAGAATTTTACGATATCCTTCTTCACCGCGGTATTCAGGTCAAGTTTAGCTGTCAGGACACCTTTCACTTCCTGCAGCCTTGAAACCGGGACTTTGGCGATTTTCAGGAATTCTTTCAAATCCGTAAAGAAACCGCTGTTTTTCCGGTATTCAATAATCTCTTCGGCATTCCCTTCGCTGACTTCCAAAAAGCTGACAAGCTCATCCCGGGACAGGCTGTTGACATTGGCTTCGGCTGTCACTTTATCAGTGAGTACTTCCAATTCCGTTTTCGATACCTGTATGATATCCGCAACATCGGATACATCCTTGATAATCCCCTTGGGGCGATAATCTATTATTGCCTGGACTATACTGTAATCGATTTCGGGAATAATCAGGAATTTATTTATCCTGCTGGCGTTAAGGCTCGGCCTCCCGACATCCAGCCTGGATTTTATTTCATTGAATTTATCTTCGGTAAGATGGAACCCTTCGAAACTATCGGGTTTATCCTGGCTTATCCTCCAGACCCTGGGGAAAAGGCTTACATCGCGCCAGTTGATCTGAAGGTCCAGGTACTCGGGGCTCCACTGTGTATATCCCATGAACAGCAGTGAAACGGTTTCCCGGGAAATATTGCGCAGGGCATATCTCTGCAGCAGGTATTCCAACCCTTCAGGATTGCTTTTGGGATTTGTCGGGTCGGTCCCCGCCTGATATTCCTGAAGGTTCGTATAAGTGTCTTTATCCATATCTTCAATGGCGTCGGAAGCCTTCCTCGGGTTTAAGCCGTATTTCTTCTCCCACTGGTCAGGCATCCCGTCTTTATCCGTATCCACTATCTCAGGGGCCGTAATCCGGGTATCGATTTTCCTGTAACTTTCCTTGCTGAAAAGGTCGTTGGCAATCTTCTCATCAACATCCGAGTATTTATCCTTCAGGGCCTCAATATCGGATGCAAGCTGGTCATACCCGCTAAAACCGATTTCACCCGCTTCCTGGTCCGACCTGACAGGCTGAAGTATAGGCCTGGTCTTAATGTTTTCCCTGAAAAGTTTAAAAACACAATTGACCAGGATGAAAAGCCACATTACCACCAGGAAGAAGAAGACCACTTTTTCAATATTCTTCACCAGGTTATTAATAAATTTAAACCTGAATAATCCCCCAAAATTAAAATTTGATATGTCAGGTAGTTTCATTCTGCTCTTTTATCTTGTTAAAATTAATCGCTTTTAAATATATGGTCACGCTGTTTGTTTTATCCGACGTTACGGACATATCATCGATTATCAGAAAATATTTCTGTGATTCCAGCCCGGCCATGAATCTAATCAGCGAATCCGTAGTACATTCCATTTCAATCTCAAAATTAAGCTCGCCGCACAGGTCTTCTATCAACTTGCACTGCACCACCTTTGTTTCTTTCCTTATGATTTTGGAAACCTTATTGACCTTTGTGCCGACAAACAGGTTCACCAGTTCTTCTATTATGTCCATTTGCTGCATTAAAAGCGGGATATCATCTTTTTTAGGCAGCGTGACGCCTTCATATTCCTCAAACCCGAGATTTTTCGGCAGGTCTACACCTTTGGCCGTCGCCCTGTTAACCAATCTTGTTTCATACGACAGCAGCGCGTCCTTGAATCTTATGGGCTCCAGGAATTCCGTCTTTGTCATATCAATTCCGTTTGAAAGAAGACCGACAACCCTGTCTCTTATTTCCTTAAGGCGCTTCTCCTGCTTTTTCAACGCCGACACAGTGGCTACGGAAAGGTTATCAGGGCTCCTCAGGAGCACCTTATACTCGGTGATCTTCTGCTGCAGTTCATCTTCCTTGTCCGACCTGGCGGAAATGGCTCCTTTTAAGATAAAAAGGAATACTATCATAACGACGCACAATACACCGAGCGTTACATAAAGAGTCACATCTTTTTTAATCTCTATCATCGTTTTTGCCTATTCGCCGGTTTTTGAAAACTTCAACTCAAACGTAAATTTTCTTATTTCCGTGCTGTGCTTTTCAGCCTCTACAATCC
>JAFGBE010000085.1 GCA_016933315.1 Candidatus Auribacterota bacterium | reverse complement strand
TTATCCATAATATTTTTGTCAACCTGGTGATACCATTTCTCGGTGATGGGTAAGAGATTAGAAAAATCAGAGTAGTAATCAACCATTAACTTGGATGTGACATCTGAATAATAGATTATCGGGATATCACAGTTGATATCGTTTAATAAAACGCCATGAGAAATAACAAAAAGAATATCAGGTTTTGTTTTATTGATTTGCCTTTTAATGCTTTTGGCAAATTTTTTCGTTATAAAGGGGGCATGGAAATAATGGAACCTTTTATGAAGAAAGGTCTTAGTAAGTTTGTTAAGTATTCTTCCTAAAATAAAAAACTTGCTATATTCCGGCACTAAAGGTATTATCTCGCCACAGTATTTTTCCAGCGTTTTAACCATAGGATATTGTATTCCTGACCATGCATTTTTGTCATGTATATCAGACCAGGTGCAAAAACCTATTTTCATTTTATTCCCCGTTCTTCCGTTTCTTTCTCTTAAGAAGTGGATTCAATCTTTTTTTAATCATATACCATTGAAATATACTAGAAATTGAATTGTATTTGGGTTTTATTCCATTCGAAAGGTATAGGTATAGGGCTGAAAGACGATGTGGATCAGTATAGGCGAAGGCTTTTACAAAATTTTCTCTAGCAAAAAAACTCAGAGTGCGAAATGTAAGAGCAAATGACAACCCTTTTTTACTGCGGTGAGATTTTTCTAGAAGAAGAAACATCCCAATGCCGATTTTAATCTTTGAATTTATATCGCGCATTGTTGAAGAGCATCCAATTAATTTATCTTTATAATATAGCAATGAAGCAGCATCTTGGGTTATCATATGTGATATAACTTCTTCTTCAACTCTTTTTTTATTCCATATCCCAAATTCGCCATCTGAATTCAATAAGTCTGCCCAAGCCTGTTTGTCTACGGTGTTATCAGGAGAACAAATTTTATAATCTTTAGGTAAATTCCATTTACAATCTATATATTGTTTTAAGATATCTATAGGAAACTCAATTTTTACCTGAGGATAGTAAAAAATATGAAGGAGTGCCTTCATCCGCATCAGGTTCTTTTTCAAGAAAGAGGTTTTATTCATAAATAGTTACTTTTTAAGCAGGTTTTTTATTAAAGATAAAAAATGACTTGGAATAACCTTTAAAGAAACTACCATTAATACATAAATAGTTGTTCCTAAAATCAGGCCCAGATACACATTTTTAATAAAATGAAGTAGCAAGCAAAAAATTATATTTGCAAAGATAATTTTTATCCATATGAGAAACCTTATAAAGTTCCCGATATGTTTAATGACAAAGAAAGATACAACCCCCAATATCAATAGTTCGCAGATAACAGTTGCCCATGCTGAACCGATATAGCTGTATTTTGGTATCCATATGTAATTTAAAAAGATATTCACACCGGCTGCAAGAGCAGTAATCCACCACCCAAAATGAACTACGCCGATAGATAAACACAATGACATTGTAAGTAGGGATAAAAAAAGCAGCACCCCCACCCAGGCTAAAATGTTTAAAACATCTGCTGAAGGCAGGAAATCCTGGCCGTAAATTGAACGCACTATCAAGGGAGTGATAAACGGGATGGCGAGCGCAACTGGCAAAGTGGCAACCGAAAAGGTTTCTATAAGCTGTGTGTAACGTTCTTTAAGAAGTTGCCTGTTTTCAAGCGCCCATTTGGAAAAAATGGGTATTATAGGGTTCAGAATCGTTACCGCCAGCATGGCGGTCATATCCAAAAACCTATATGCAGCGCTATATATGCCCACTTCATAGTCGGATTTCATTGAGGCCAACATAAAAATATCAATATGTGAATTGACGGTCGCGAATAAAGCCCCAACCCCCATGGGAAGAGCAAGTTTCATTATATTTTTTATTATTGAAGTTCTGATTGTGAATTTTGGTTTTAAGATTCTTGTACTCAGGTAAAGAGCAAAGAGAGCATAAAGTATGTTGGCAACAATATATGACAGAGAAATAGAAGAGATATTTTTGAAGAAAATAACAGCTATTAAAGATAGAGTAAAATATATTGCTCCGTAGAAAAAGGCCGTATAAGCTGAGAATAATGGTTTGTTATAAACCTGGTATAGAGGTTCAAAAAAACGAAGGTTGAACAGCGGCAGAAAAACAACCCCGATGGATAAAATAAAAAAGAGGTCTTTTCTTAGGAAGTATGCTGCTATTATGCCCGGAATGATGAATAAGAGAGCCAATCCAATGCGCAGGACCAGGTAATTTGCAAGATAAATATCTTTTGCTTCTTTTATCTGTGATATATCTTTGGCAAATACACTTGGAGTCCCTACCTCTGAAAATATGAATAAGAATCCGAAAAAAGTAAGGATATATGAAAATTGGCCCAATTCACCGGGTCCCATTAAACGGCCTATTAAAATGAAAACTATAATGCTTATAAGTCCTGTGAAAAATCTACCAATGGCCTGTGCTGAAACATTATGAATATAAGAAGTTGAAGCCTTCATTTTCACCAGTTCTCGCCATTTGTGGCTTTTTTGTATAAATCAATATAGTCTTTTGCCATCCGTTTTGCCGAAAAGTGTTCTTCCGCATAATCCCTGCAGTCTTTAGGTTTAATGGAACCTATATTTGCCATTGCATCGGCCAGTTCATCAGTGTCATTGCATAAAAATCCGTTTAATCCGTTTGCAATCTGTTCAGGGACACCTCCTTCGGAGAGAGAAATAACAGGTGTCCCCGAAGCAAAAGCTTCTAAATTTACCAGCGGAAAAGCGTCAAACCACCGGGGTGTCTGTATTAATGCGGCTGCTTTCTGTAAATATTCGTTTGTGCCTTTGATTTCACCTATATATGTTATGCCCGGAGATAAAAGTAGCATAGGCTTTATGATAAAATTATAGTACATCCTGTCGGCTATATTGCCTGCCAGCACCAATTGGCTTCCGGATTTTTTCGCCGCTTTTATGGCTATATGCTGGCCTTTATACCGCGCGACTTTGGATATATGGATAAAGGGTTCTGTTTTTTTAAGGTTAAAGGGCCAGTTGTCCAAATCAAGACCGTAATAAACATATTTAGTGGGTCCCCCGCATAATTCAGCATGCGCGCGGCTGCATGCAACGAGGTTAGGGCGCTTGTAATCAGGCCCCGGCGGTATACAGGTAGAGATTATGAAAGGGAATTCATCCGGGTGCCGCAGGATAAAAAGATTCTGGAAGGACCAATCATGGATAATATCCACTTTCTCTTTTTTCAAAAAGTTCGATACGGCGGTATATAAAGGCTCTTCGGATATAATATCGGCTTTTGAATGGATGCTTGAAGGGGCTTTAGAGGAATCGTAAGCCGGGATTTCTATTGTTTTTCCCGAACAGCGGCTTCCGGGAGTGGCGAAAAGTATTACTTCATTGCCTTCTTTTACCAGTTGTTCAACAAGAATATGCACAACTCGTTCAATACCGCCATAGCCTTTCGGCGGTGTTGTTTTATATACTGTGGACAGTATTGCTATTCGCATCCTTTTACCTTGAGAACTTTTCTGAAAGCTCGGCAGACATCTCGCACATCATTTTTTGTCAAAGAGGGAGATAAAGGCAGTGAAATTGTCCTTTCTCCTATCCATTCCGCGTTAGGGAAGGAACCCTTTTTCCATCCGTAAGTTTTCTTGTAATAAGGATGCAGGTGGACAGGAATGTAATGGACACCCACGCCTATATTTTCAGCGGTTAAAGCCTGAAGCACCCAGTCCCGTGTTTTTCCGAGTTTTTTTACATCTATTAGCGGTGTATAAAGATGGAAAGCATGTTTTGTGCGTGGTTCGGGGTCTGCGGGAATATAACACGGCAAACCGGCAAACTCTTTATTATATCTTTCCCATATAGCTTTACGTTTTTTCCAGTAAAGGTCGATACGTTTTAACTGGTGAATGCCCATTGCCGCCTGTATGTCCATCATATTGTATTTAAACCCGGGATAAATAACCTGATAATGTTTATATCCCTCATCTGCAAAACGTTTCCACGCGTCTTTGCTCATTCCGTGCAGCGCCAGGACTTTTATTTTCGATGCCGTTTCTTTGTTTCTTGTTATGACCATTCCGCCCTCGCCGGTTATAATATTTTTTGTGACGTAGAAGCTGAAACATCCCAGTTGTCCGAATGTGCCGATCTTTTTTCCATGATATTCCGATTCAATGGCGTGGGCGCAGTCTTCGATGAGTGTTAAGTTATTTTTTTTACAAAGAGATACTATCGGGTTCATATTGCAGGGCCGGCCGGCAAAATGGACAATCAGGACGGCTTTAGTCTTTTTTGTTATCTTTTTCTCGATTTCGCAGGGGTCGATATTCATCGTTTTCCTGTCGCAGTCCGCAAGAACGGGCGTTGCCCCTGAATGGATGATTGCGTTGATTGTTGCGCAAAATGTCATAGGGGTGGTAATTACTTCGTCGCCCGGCTCGACTCCGCTGGCCAGCATTGAGAGGTGCAGCGCCGCGGTACATGAATTCAACGCAATGGCAAAAGGAGAGTCTTTATATTCGGCAAAATCATTTTCAAACCTGGCTACTTTCGGACCTGTTCCTATCCAGCGTTTTTTTATCGAGTCTTGTATTTCAAGGAGTTCTTCTTTGCCGATAGCGGGGGAGCCAAAGACCAGAAATTTTTTTCTGGGGCGGCATGGTTTCCCTCCGTATAAAGCAAGGTCATTTTCAGCTCTCTTTTTGCAATTCATCTCGTATACTCTTTCTTTTTATGGATTGGAAAATTTTTCTATACAGCGCTAATGCCTGACGGGGGTGTTTTGTCTGTAACGATCTTGCGAGCGGCAGGAAAACAGGAATACTGTAGCTGTTCATTATAATATCTGCGAATATATATTTAATCCTCTTATAGAAAGGAAGTCCCGGGTAGAATCCTATTGAAGCCAGAGTTTCTTTCAGGTGCGGCGATTTTTTGTACCATATTGCCAGGGCTTTTCCCTCCTTTTTTGCGATATTGAGGAATTGCCCTTCATCGAGGTTGTGGTTATGATACCCTAATGCGGCCGGATTATAAATTACCCTGAGATTGTGATGGGATAACCTCTCAGAGAGTTCAAGATCCTCATGCCAGTTTAACCCTGTATCAAAATATCCGTATTTATCCAGAAACGATTTTTTAACCGATATGTTGCATGTGTAAAAAGCTTTCCAGTCAAGGAATTCCATGCCTTTCCATAAATCGAAACTTGCGTCGAGATGCAGCGTTGTAAAAAAAGAGTTGTCAATGGAAGGGTATATGGTGACTTTACCCAAAACCGAGTCTGACTCCCCGGGGTATTTTTTATGGGTGTTAAAGTGTTCTTCAAGCATTTTTGCCGAAGCTAATATATCATCATTTATCAGCAGGAGTATTTCTCCGCGCGAATGTTTGATTGCGTTATTCCTTGCCGGATTAGCGCCAGCTTTTTCCTGCCTTAAATAGACGCAGTTAAAGGATGTGTCATCCAGAAAACCCTGTATGTGCGCCTGGATGTTGTCATTTGAGCCGTCATCCGAAACTATTACCTCGAATAAATCTGGCGGAAGGCTCTGGGTTTTTAAGGATTTTAAGCACATAACCAGGATATCGGCGCGGTTATGCGTCGGGACGATAACTGATATAATAATCTTTTTGCCTTTCTGATGCATAGAATCAAATTTTAGTCCGGTTTGTTTCGCAGGCTACATATTAGCCGGTTTTCCCATGTTTCTCAACGTGAAAATTAAGTATTTACCCATTCGAGCCGCCTTATTCTTTTTTGTCTTATTCCCTGTGAATAAAGATGTTGAATAATAAATAATAAACCTTATGAAAAATCCTGCGGCGGCTGTTATATCATAAAATATCAGAGGGTGTTTATTGAAAAAGGCGTATATGTTCCGCAGGTTTCTCAGCCAAAGAGTGGAGAATTGTGTATTGCTGTCCTGCATATTCACGCTGCTTCCCTGGAGATGTATTATTTTTAAGAAGGGCAGGTAGTAAACCTTAAATCCGAATGATTTTATCCTGCATCCCCATTCTATGTCTTCCGAGAACATAAAAATTTTCTCGTCAAGCAAACCTGTCTTGTTTAATATTGCTTTCCTGACCATACAAGCCGCTCCGCAGATCCAGTCTACCTCGATCTTCCTTGCATATCTTTCAGAATTCAGAAAGAGCCCTTTAAAAACAAAAGGAAATATTTTTGATAAAAAGAGATAGTAATTCAGTGCGGCAAAGAAGGATGGTTTGTAACCTGCGTCTCCGACTTGATGACGGCCGTCCGGAAATACCAGTTTGCAGCCGCTTATTCCGGTATCAGTGTGCGAGGACATAAATTCAAGCCATTTTTCCAGCAATGTGCCGTCTTCAATGAAACAATCGGGGTTTAAAAGGAGCAATAAATCTCCTTTTGCTTCTTTTATGCCTGCATTGTTTGCCCTGGCGAAACCGGTATTCTCGCGGTTACGTATGATTTTTATATCCGGGAAGTTTTCTTCGAGCATAACCACGGACCTGTCGGACGAAGCATTATCTACGACGATGATCTCGTAGGATATGTCCCCGATATTTTTTAAGATAAGGGATAAGCATTTTTTAAGTATTTTTTCAGTGTTCCAGTTTACGATTATGATTGATAGTCTTATCATCTTTAAATCTTATTTTTTTGTGTTTTGTCAGCTGCTGCATTCTCCAGTATCGAAAAAGTTTCCTCTGCGGCTTTCTGCCAGCTGAAATCCCGGGCTCTTTCCACCCCTTTTTTAGACATTTCCAGCCTGAGACCGTTAGAAAGCCAGACTTTCTTTACTGCTTCTGAGATTCCGTTGGTGTCATTCGGGTTGGCCAGTATAGCGGCGTCTCCGGCGATTTCCGGCAGCGAGGTCACATTGGATGTTATGACGGGAGCTCCGCAGGCCATTGCTTCAAGCACAGGCAGTCCAAACCCTTCATAAAACGGGACATAAATCATTGCGAGGGCATTGCGGTAAAGCGCCCTGAGCATTTTAGGCTGAACATACCCCGTAAAATTTATTATAGAATGCAACTCCGGACTTTCTTTGAATGTTTTATGGATTCCGGCTGAAAGCCATCCTTCAGGGCCGGTGATTATCCAGCGTAATCCGGGGATGGATTTATATATTTTCTTCAGGGCAAACAGGATGCCCTCTATGTTTTTTCTGGGCTGAAGGGAGCCGACCGAAAGCAGGAACGGTTTTTTGATACCTGCCTCTCTCAGAAGGTTTTTGTCTTCGGCAGTCGCCTCGTTGTTAAAAAAATCATGGTCTATTCCGTTATAAACGGTTTTTATTTTGTTCTCTTTAATCTTATATTTTCGGATGATATCTTTTCTTGAAAAATCGGAAACAGTGATTACGCTTTTAGCTTTTCTGATAAAGTGGGGAACGGACAAATGCAGCCTTAATCTTTCCGCAAACGTAAAATAACCGGGGAATATCTCATAGCTGATATCATGCACTGTTACAACTGTCGGGCAGCCGCAAAATACCGGGCCGTGATATTGGATATGAAGGACATCGGGTTTTTCTTTTTTTAATGATTTCGGCATTTCAAAAAGGTAACGTCCTAAAGGCGATTTGGATTTCAAGACTATTAATTCGGCATTGGGATTGTTGCCTGTGATAAGCGGCTCTCCTTCAGGGGATACATAGATTATCCATTTGTGCCCGGGATATAAATTTATAAGGTTATTAACCAGGTTTATTGTGTAAGTGTTGTTTCCCGCAAGGTTTTTGCCTATACAATGGGCGTCTATGGCTATTTTCATATTTGTTCCGGTTTATTTTTATCCTGTAAGTTTTTTAAGCAGACAACAAGCCCCCCCATAAAAGCGACAGGCAGGAAAGCAGGGTCTCCTATATTGCCGAGTTCAAACATCCCGTGAAGAAAGTCTGCGGCAAGGCCCGATATCAGCCCCAGGCTGAATAAAGCGGTGATCCTGTCTCCCGAATTCGCGACAGACAGTCCTTTAAAGAAGAATAACAGGTAAATATATATAAATATCAGGGCCGCCGGTATTCCTAGTTCCGCTGCGGTGTGAAGATAGACATTATGTACAGTAGGGG
Organism: Candidatus Auribacterota bacterium; assembly: GCA_016933315.1. GTDB lineage: Bacteria > Auribacterota > UBA6266 > UBA6266 > UBA6266 > UBA6266. The sequence goes on along the minus strand of JAFGBE010000085.1, from coordinate 5,384 downwards.
TATTGCCGACAAATGGCGTATATGATGTAAGGGACTCGTAATTCCTCAAGCCGGTGCCGGTCAAAGGCCGTTCCTTTATTATTTGCAGGGCGGTTTTTGCCAATGTAATCCTGTTTGTAGCTGCATCGTAATCGTCCCTGCTTAGCCTTTCATGTATATACGGGTAAAATGGCAGCGCCGCAATAAAAATGACAACGACCGTTGCTATGAATACACGGGTGATTTTGGTGAACTTTATATCCTTTTTATCCTGGAATGTCAGTATGACCATAACGAGGACGATAGAGAAAAAGAAGGCAAGCCATCCTCCCCTTGAAAATGTCAATATAAGCGCTACAATCCCGATGCAGAGAGCTGCCATATAAAGTATTTTATATTTTGATTTTTCCACAATAAAAGAAAATACGAATAATATGGGAAGCCAGCAGTTTAGGAATGTTGCCAGCGCATTTGCATGCCCGAGGAATCCGACAGCCCTGGTTATCAATGATGTCCCGTATTGTAACTTCAGCGCGTCATTTTCCCAACCCAGGAATTGAAGGTTAAGCCTGCCCGGGAAAAAATACTGGATTATACCTACCGATGATGAAAATATCACCGTAACGGCAATACAGTTTAATGTAAAGGGTAAAAGGGTCTTTGTGTCAGACAGGTTTGCAATATAGAAATAACAGAGCAGGAATTCAAGAGCGAATGTAAATCCGTACAGTACAGGAGAAAAATTTGCCGCTACAAGGAAGGAAAAACCGGACCACGCGACTAATATCGCCATTGGAATCGTGACAGACGGGAATATTTTCAAGTGGCCTCTTTCCTTCATTATTTCAAAGAACCATAAGATATAAAGGGCAATAATGGCTATGCCTGTCAGTGAGATCGGGATACCGAAACTTGAATTACCGTACCAGGGGTTGAAATCCATTCGTATAGAGAAACTGAAGATGAGGATTGACAGAAGAGATTTTTTCAATGACCCCATTATAAACACGAAAATAGGAAAGAATACCAGCATAATAAATACCAATAACCATTTAGTCTGCATTTTGCTCATATTAATGAGCATCAGGGCTGAACAAACAGCCAGGAAAAAAGTTATCAGAAGTTTATTGTTATAGAAGGTATTATCCCTGGAGGAACTCATCCGGAACCCTTTTGCTCTGTTAAAATTGGCGGTTAATAATTAATATAGAAAACATTCGTAACTCTATTTATAATACCATATATTGTAAAATACTTAGGAATATTTAATGTGATACCCTTGAAGGCTGTTTAAACGGTAATATTGAAAAAGAGACAATGAAAAAAATCTTTTTAAACGTAGTTGTTTTGATAATCTCCGCGCTGCTTGCATTGGCAATACTTAAAAGTTTTATCTCTTTCCGCAACAAAGAGATGGCCGAATTATATAAGGGTAAATATTTATGGAAAAAGGCGGAATATTTTTTCCAAAAGTCAATAAAAGCCGACCCCTATGATTCAAGTTGTTATTCAGATTATGCTGATTTTCTGCTGTATCAGAGTGATTTTGCAAAAAATGCCGGTGAACTGCTTGTTTTATCTGAAAACCTTTATGAAAAAGCGTCTTCGTTGAATCCGTACTGGCAGGAATATCCGCTGAAGCTGGGGCAGATAAAGATAAAGCTGGCAATCCTGTCAGGTGAAAAGGCTCCGGAGGGAATCAAGAAGTTATCGGAAGATGCAATTTTGTTTTTTAGGAAAGCGCATGAAAACGACCCATTCGGCTTTAATACTTCATATATAACCGGATACTATGGCATCCAGATATATAATATGCTAAATAGCAAGGACAGGGATTTTATAGCCCGGCGGCTGAAATACTCTCTGAATGAGAGACCCTGGTATTCCGCTTATATTTATCCAATAGTATGGAATTCGACAGGACTGTATGATGTGCTTAGAGAAGTAACCCCCGACACCCTTATTGCAAATGAATTGTTATTTTTGTTTATGACCCAGGATCCGGCGCTGATTAAGCAGTGGCATAATCAATACGAAAAGATACAGGGATTAAAACAGAATACCGGCGCAGGCGGATTGTCAGGCAAAGCAGCCCGTATTCATGAGATTAAAAGTAATGTTATTTCCGGTTTAAACGGTTCAGACGGGAAGTTTATCGATAGGGATGGATGGATTGGGGTATCTGAGGACGGCGGCCAGGATATTTCCGACGGAAATATGTTTTTTAACGGGATTGTTTTCGGGGCCCTCAAGCTGCGCTCCGGCAGGTCTGTAATCACCGTATCTGCCAGGGCATCCAAGGCAGGTAACATGTGGCCGTATATGGTCGTTTTGCTGGAAGATGAGATCATTGGTGAAACTTTTGTTGAGACGGATGAATGGAAAAACTATATTTTCAATATCTCTTCAGGCGGCGGGGTAAAGATTGTTAGCGTTATGTTTATCAATGACGGGGGAAACGGAAAAGAGGACCGCAACCTCTATATCGGAGATGCATGGGTTGAAAGCGCTGAGTAAAACATATAACTTTATCTTATATCTGGGGTTAACTTTTCTGGTTGTTTTTCCGCCGGTTGCCCGCGGCGGTTCCGTGCGTATCTGGTCTATTACCCCTGTATTGCTGGTAATCGTTTTGCTTGTCTTTTTGTGGCTGATGAGAGTTGTTAATTCCGATGTTACACTAAATGTTTCCGGTTGCCCGTCGGTTTTAAATATCGCGATATTATGTTTTACGCTTCTTGCGGCCATTTCGTTTTATTTTTCGATATATAAACATGACAGTTTTTACGCGTTATTGCGGTTACTCTGCTATGCGGGGCTGTTTTATCTTATTATCGGCAATTACAGTCGGCCTTTGAGAAGGTATTTAACTGCGGTTATCATTTTAACCGCGACGGGGCTTTCGATTTACGGGCTTCTGCAGTATTTCGGTCTTTTCCCGCATAACTGGTGGGGGCCTCCCGCTTTTCTCGCGTCTACCTACGTAAATCATAACCATTTTTCTGGATATCTCGAACTGGCTATACCCCTGACGCTGGGTGTTGTTATCCGCTATAAAAATATTAAACCGGCTACAAAACTTTTTATTTTCGAGGCTTTGGTAATAATGGCGGCAACGTTTATTTTTGCCAGGTCTCGAGGTGCATGGACGGGCTTATCTTTCGCTTTATTGTTTATGATGATGGTATTGGCTAAAAGGGGAAAGTTTAGGATAAGATACGTCGCTATTATTTTAATAAGTGTTTTAATCGTGTTTTCTGTCATATTTGCCGGGCATTACAGAGATAGCGCTGTCGCAGAAAGGTCCGGAAACCCGGAGGACATATCCGTATCTGATACAGGAGAAGCATCTATGAAGGCCCGTTTTATAATGTGGAAGGGGACATTTGATATGATAAAGGCAAATCCTGTAGTCGGTACGGGGATAGGTACATATATGTGGGGTTTTTCAAGATACCGGCCTGAAGGGTTTAACAGCAGGGCTAATTTCGCTCACAATGATTATCTGCATCTGACGGCCGAAATGGGCGTTGTGGCTCTGCCTTTAATGCTGATAATTCTCGGGATAATTATTTATAAAGGCTTCACTTCCATGAATCCGGTTATCATCGGCTGCGCTGCGGGGATATTAAGCTTGTCTATCCACGGCCTTGTGGATTTCAATTTCCATATACCCGCAAATATGATAATATTCATAATCTACATGGCTTTTATTATGGCTGATGCCTCTGCGCGGGCAGATAATTCATAACAGAGGGCTTAAAGCGGTGTTAAAAGAAAAAGATGAAGTTATAAGGCGCGTGCTGATATTTTTAGACGGTTTTGTAATAACTGTTTCCTTTATTTTTGCTTTTTTCCTCCGCAAGCATTTTCATCTTGTTTATACGCTTGATGTTTTCCCATCTGTTGAACTGGTTTCAAGGCCTCCTGTCGCGATGGCAAATTACCTCGTGGTGCTTTTTGTGGTAGTTCCCCTCTGGTGCGCCATGCTTTATACGAGCGGTATGTATCACTCAATGAGGACGAAATCCTATCTTGAAGTCGCCTGGGTTATAATAAAATCCGCCGTCCTGCTGATAGTCGCTTTTGCCACGGTCGCGTTCCTGTTTAAAATCAAATATGTCAGCAGGATTTTCTTCGCGATATTTGTGTTTTGCGGCTCATTTTTCCTGTACCTGGAAAAGCTGATTCTGTTTTCCATGATGCATTATGTGCGGGAGCAGGGGTACAATTTCCGCCGGGTATTGATTGTCGGCACCGGAAAAAGAGCCCGGGATTTTATCGAGAAGATAAGAAGGCACAGGGAGTGGGGAATCAGGATACTGGGGATAATAGACGATGAGCCCGGCCGGGAAAATAAGAGCGTTGACAAAAATGATATTGCCGGTTCCCTGAAGGACATAGCGGAAATATTGAACAAGTGGACGGTAGACGAGGTTATCTTCGTTATCCCGCGTTCGAGACTGAATTATATAGAGAAAGCCATAATTGCGTGCGAAACCAAAGGCATTAAAGCCACGGTTGCCGTTGATTTGTTTGAATTGAAGATTGCCCGCGCGCGCCAAACCGAGTTTGACGGAGTTCCGCTGATTACATTTGATACTACGGTGGCTAAAGAGTGGGAACTTTTTGTGAAAAGGGCTGTTGATATTGTTGTGTCCGGCTTGGGGATTGTTCTTTTCAGCCCGCTGTTCCTGTTCTGCGCTATTCTGATAAAAGCGACAAGCAGGGGCCCTGTTTTCTTCCTCCAGAAAAGGGTCGGTTTGAACGGCAGGAAATTCATACTCTATAAATTCAGGACGATGTACCAGGGTTCGCACAAAAAGATTGATGCGGTATCCGATAAGAATATTATGACGGGCCCTGTCTTCAAAATAAAGAAAGATCCGAGAGTTACTCCTGTGGGCAGGTTTCTGAGGAAATTCAGCATTGATGAACTGCCTCAGCTTTTCAATGTTTTTACGGGCAGGATGAGTATGGTAGGGCCAAGGCCGCCTATACCGAAGGAAGTGGCAAGGTATGAACCGTGGCAGTTAAGAAGGTTGTCGATGAGGCCGGGCCTTACATGCCTGTGGCAGATAAGCGGCAGGAATGAGATAGGTTTTGATGAATGGATGAAACTTGACCTTGAATATCTGGACAATTGGTCTTTATGGCTTGATTTTATGATTTTGACAAAAACCATTCCTGTTGTAATATTCGGTAAAGGGGCATATTGACCGTTGGATTGTTTTTAAACCGGGGAAAGGTGATATAAATATGAAAAAAATTTTACTGGCTGCTTTAATCGCGATTACGGTTGTGTTTGTTAATGCGTGTTCGAAAAAAAATGTTACAGAGGCGCCGGCCGGACAATTAAGCGATGACGATGTTATTGCCACTATCAACGGGTATGCGCTTACGGT
>JAFGBE010000084.1 GCA_016933315.1 Candidatus Auribacterota bacterium | reverse complement strand
CGCACGCTGTGGTCCGTAAGCAGAATTCCCAAACCTTTATTCTTGAGGTTTTCGATGATTTGCTGGACCTCAAAGACAGCTATGGGATCAACTCCGGAGAACGGTTCATCCAACAATATAAAAGAAGGGTTTGTAACCAGCGCCCTGGTAATTTCAAGTCTTCTTCTCTCCCCGCCCGAAAGCGTATATGCCTTATTCCTGGCTAATTTATCCATATCGAGTTCAGCAAGCAGCTGTCTCAGTCTTTCTTTCCTCTGCCGGTAATTCAATGGAAGCGTTTCCAGAATCGCCATAATATTCTGTTCAACAGTCAGGTCCCTGAAAATCGAAGGCTCCTGTGAGAGGTACCCAATACCTTTTTTAGCCCGAGCGCACATAGGCAGAGTCGTTATATCCGCATCATCGAAAACCACACGGCCGGAATCCGGCCTTATAAGGCCTACTATCATATAGAAAGTCGTTGTTTTCCCGGCGCCGTTGGGCCCCAGCAGGCCAACTATCTCACCCCTGTGTATATTTATCTCAACCTTGTTGACAACGGTTCTCTTCTTATAACTTTTACACAATTTTTCTGTTCTCAGAAGTTCCATTATATTCCCTTAAAAAATACTCAGTTCTTTAGTACTTTTATCCCTTTCCGGGAAAATTACAAGTTTCGCGCCCGGTTCACACACCATCCTGTTTTCATCTATATAAAACGTTATCTTTTCCCCTGTCAGAGTATCGGTTCCTCTTTTAACGACAGGATTGCCTTTCAAGACCACCGTGCGGTTTTCCATTATGAATACTGCTTCCTCGCAATCAGCCGTTTTGTCTTCCTGTTTGATGACCACACCTCCGAGCGCTTCTATCCTCTCTATTTTCTTCTCCTCCTTATTGAAGACAAGCTTGACCTTATCCGCCTTGATAGTCCCGTACTTGTCTTCTACAAACACATTCCTGTTCAGTATAATGATATTGTTGTTGTAGTCTACATTCAAAGGGCCCTCGCATGTTATAACCGTGGGCAGCCTTTTTACTTCCTGTTCCAACGCATTTGAAGCGGAAGATACTTCCTCCTGCGCGACAGCCAGGCCGCAGATAAAGACGGACAACAATAATACCGCATTAAGCCTCACAGGGAAAACTCCTTAAGCTGTTTTTCATTTATGATAATCCTGATGTTTTTCTTAATGTCAAGCTTACCGGTATCCATAGAGCCGAAAAGCCCGTCTCCGGAAAGGAAGAAATCCTCTTTTTCAAGCTCAAGATGGCTGTCTGTCCTGAATTCCCGGTCCTTCGCAAGATAATCCAGGCAATCCGTCTTTACTTTAATGCCGCTTTTGGTAGTGATAACAACCTTCCCCTCAACATGAATGATCTGGTTGTCCTTATCTATTTGTCCTTTGAGGGCCACTATTTCATATAATTCGGATTTTGATTCAACCGAGGCTTTTACCTCTTCTATTTCGACAATTCCCTCTCTGTTTACCACTGCTTTTTTTCCTTCAACCCTCCATTGGTTTTCCATCTCTTCCGCAGGTGAACTAAAAACAAAGTTTGTAAACTCGCCTATCGGAATCTGTTCTTCGGAAAAAGCGCCCGGCAGAAGCTGGAAAAAAAATATCAATATAAAAAAAATCCTCGACATTATTTAAAATACCTTTCTGTTTCTTTCTCCCACTTGCACTGTTCCTGAAGAAGCATATCCGCAAATTCCCGCACGGCACCGCTTCCGCCATGGGTTTTCGTGACGTAATTTGCTCTAGCCTTTACATATTCAGGCGCTGAAGGCACAGAAACAGAAACCCCGGCGGATTTCATAAGCGGTATATCCATCAGGTCATCACCTATAACACAAATCGCCTCATCTTTTACCTTCAGTTCCTCTTTTAATTTCAGGAAAGCGTCCATCTTCTTCTTAACACCTGTAAAAATCATATCAATCCCAAGTTCTTTGGCTCTTATTTTAGTGCACTCGGAATCTCTTCCCGAAATAATAGCCACTTTTATCCCGTTCCTTATAAGCATCTTTATGCCGGTGCCGTCAAGAACACAGAATTTTTTTGTTTCAACTCCATCGCTGCTGATTATTACCGAGCCGTCAGTCATGACACCATCCACGTCAAGAACAACAACCTTGATTTTTTTTAATTTCTCTTCAAGTCCCATATATGTCCTTACCTAAAACAATTCTTAATCTGTACTCTAAACCTTAACTTCAGCCTCAAATTTTAATCTTAATCTCATTTTCACCCTATCCCGAGAAGGTCTTTCTCATCAATCAAGCCTACGGGTTTCCCGCTTTTATTAACCACCGGAATCTCATCGAATTTCCTTTCCTTGATGATCCGCAGCGCCTCCATCGCAAGTTTATCCTCGTATATGACCGTAGGCTTCCTGGTCATGAATAATTTTACCTGCCTGTTTATAATATCAGGGGTTTTTTCAATATTTTTCCTTAAATCGCCGTCGGTAAAAAGCCCTACCATCTTTCCTCGCGCATTCACTATCGAAGCGCAGCCTGCACGCGCCTTTGTAATTTTCAACAAAACATTTTTTATCGGCTCATCTTCGCGCGCGACAGCCAATTTAGGCCCTGTTCTCATAATATCCTTAACTTTCAACAGCTGCCTTCCCAGCATCCCGCCCGGGTGGTAAAAAGCATAATCTTCAACATTGAAATCCTTGGCCTTAAGCAGGGCAATAGCTATCGCGTCACCCAAGGCCAGCGCAGCCGTAGTGCTGGCCGTAGGAGCAAGATTCATCGGACAGGCTTCCTTGCTCACTCCTGCATCAAGGACGACATCGCTGTATTTTGCGAGAGTCGATTTTTTATTTCCGGTAATAGCTATAAGTTTAGCGCCTATTTTCTTTATAAGGGGAACCAGCTTTATAATCTCTTCGGATTCACCGCTGTTTGAAATCGCAATAACCGTATCTTCCCGCAAGACCATCCCCAGGTCACCGTGTATAGCTTCTGCAGGATGGAGGAAAAGAGAAGGTGTGCCCAGGCTTGCAAGTGTTGCAGAAATTTTTCTCCCTATAAGCCCCGGTTTTCCCATACCGGTCACGATAACACGGCCGTTGGAAGAAAGTATCAGGCTTATTGCCCTGTCAAAATCTTTATCAATCTTTTTGTGGACCAGCGCCAATGCATCAATCTCGGTCCTTATAACGTTTCTCGCCGTTTTTAGAAATGACATTTTCTCTTTCATCCTTTAACTATCCTGTCTAT
>JAFGBE010000083.1 GCA_016933315.1 Candidatus Auribacterota bacterium | reverse complement strand
ATGTTTATTGTTAAGATTATTTTATATTCACGGGAATAAAAGTCAAGTTATTTATGTTTTGGAAAAAAGGCCTATCTTAAAGTCCTTCTTAAAGCCGGTCTTCTCAATCTCCGTTATAAGCCTTTTTTTCTCTTCTATGAGCCAGTCAATAATATCGAGTTCGTTGTCGTTAAATGAGTGTTTTTTCAGATCGTTTATCTCGTGTATAAGATTTGTCATCAGGGTTATTATATCCTCGCATATTTTCAGCGGGTCTTCATTTGCCCGGATCCTTTTGCGTATCTGCTCGATTACCGTCAGGTATTTTGCCCTGGAGGAAGCGGTCGCGGACGGAAAAACAGATATCCTGATTTTCTGGAATAAAGATAATTCGCCTGAGGATTTTACTATCTTTAGTAATTCCTGGAGCCTGTCATGGTGGATTTCTCCCTGGGAAGATAAGTATTTAAGCAGCTTCGAGAGAGATTCATTGCCGGTGAGAGAGCTTAATTTGTCCATTGTTATCGCGGTGAAAAGCTCATTCTCTATAGACTTGCGGAGCAATTCCATCCGGATATTATATTCATTTTTTTCTTTATCCTGCATATGCTTAAATCCTGGTAAGGACAAAAATATTATATCATAAAACATGTGAAAACCGGTATATATATAAACTCCGCCGATAATTACCCGTCAGGCGGCGGGAGGATGATTTTCAAACATATAACCGCCTGTTTTACAACCGGTTGCATAACAGGCCGGTATGTTTGTTTTACAGGTCTGGCAGAATAGCGGCGAGAAGGCAAAACAGGTTTTGAAAAATATATTTTAAAAAAGGGGTTTTTCAGTTAGAATAAGCTTTCTTCTTGAATTGACAGCGGGAGAAAGGGAGAAAACAAATGAAAAAGCTATCAGAATTCATATCCCCCGAAAACGTGTTGATAGAGTTGACGGGGTCCGACTCCGAATCGGCCATAAAGGAGCTTGCGGGAACATTTGAAAATGTGAACAGGGATGTTATTGTGGAGAGAGTATTGCACCGGGAGTCAATGGATTCCACTGCAATCGGCCATGGGATTGCCTTCCCGCATGCGAGGATCGAAACAGGAAAAGGATTGACAATCGCTGTGGGGAAAAGCAGCAAGGGAATTGACTTTAACGCTTTTGACAAAAAACCGGTCAACCTTGTTTTCCTTGTTGTCTGGCAGCCTTCCACTCCTATACTTTTCACGCAGCTTTTTTCATCTCTGATAAAAAATTTCAGGAAACAGGATTTCAGGAACAGGATATTATCGGCTAAAAACAAGGTCGAAATGATAGAGCTCCTGGCCACAATTAAGATCAAGGTTATAGAGGAAGCCGAAGCCGAAATAGTGTGTACCGCTTCCATTTTGAGAAAACTCCAGGATCTTGAGAGAAAGCGCATGGGGCTTAAAAGAAAAAGCCCCAAACTGGAAAAAGAGCTTGAAACACTGCGTTCCGATGTCAACGGCGATTACCTGAGCCGTTTTGACAGGTTAATGAAGAGATATGGCACCGCTATAGTGGATGTGGCTGACGGTGTATGCCAGGGCTGCTATATGAATCTGTCTACAGGCCTCAAAAACCAGATTAAATATAGGAACCATGTCTACATATGCGAAAATTGCAGCAGGTTTATTGCTTTGAAGGAAGATTGAACCGGTTGTGTTTATTAACGATAAAGAATACAATTTTCTTACCAAATTTTCCCCGTTACTGGGGAACACCTGTGCTGATACCCGTTTTCTTCCCCGCGGCGCCGGAGACAAAAGCTGGGAAAAAACAGTTTTTTTGAAATATGCGCCGTTTATCGGTATCTTCGGGTTGGGGTGTCTTACATGCCATGAAAACGACCCTTATGAGGACAGATTCCTTATCAGGGCCGATTCTTCGGAAAGAACCTATTTTTTGCCGGGATCCGCGGGCTATAAGAGCATAAAACGGGAAAACCTTATTGTATTCGAATCAGGCGCTGAGGCGGAATCAGCCGGGTTCAGGAAAAAATAAAATCGTATTAACCGTGAACCCGCGTAACTTGATGGGGAGGTGATGAGTATGAGGCTTTTTTTTGGCGGCGTATTTCTTGTTGCTTTTGTTATCTGCGTTATCCATGGTGCGCTTTCTGCCCCCGAAAAGGATGAGGACAGGAATGCCAGGGATGAGGTAGTGGTTATAAATCTGTTGAATGGCCTTGAACTTAGTGATGAGCAGGCAGGCTGGTTGCTTACATATGCGAAAGAAGCGGAAAAAGCCAGGAGAGAATTCCTGAAAAGCAGGGAAAGCGGGAAGGGCAACATGGACGAAGCGCTGGATGAAGTAAAAAGTGAGGCGGAAAACGGCAAGAATATATCCGATGCAGCAAGAAAAAAGTACGCTGAGGCTCACCGCAGGGAAAAAGAGACGGAGATAGGATATTTTAAGAAGATGGAAGAATTGGCCGAGCTGGTGAAATCCAGACTGGAGAGCTACCAGATAGAGGCCCTCAAATCTTACAAGCCCTGTGTTATCCCCCCGAAGGAGGGGAACAGGATAGGCCAGGCTGATTCCGGAGAGAAGGATATTAAGCATGTTGAACAGGTAAGGGCTCTTCCCCAAAAGGCTTACGATACCAGGAAAGAAGAGATAGCGCAACGTTTCATACAGCGGATAAAATATCATTTTATGAACCCGAATATGGATGAAGAAGATGAAACGGATTTCTTAATAGGCATATATGACAGGGCAAGGAAAATGAACGATGTGGAGTTTGAGCTAAACAAGGGGAATCTTGCAGGGGAAATAGCCGCCAGATACGATAAGAGCAGGAATAATGACGATGTAAACGGGAAAATAATGAAAATACTGCTTTCGGATGCGGCAGTGGATGTGCTTGAAAAAAGAGTTAACGAAAGCCCTCTTGATAAACTTATTAAAACCCGCAAATAAATGACATCTTTTGCTTTTTAACTTACCAGCGATATGATTTAATTATGGAAATATTTCCGATTGGGTCTTCTATGAACAGAAAAGTGCTAGTTGCTATGAGCGGGGGCGTGGATTCTTCGGTTGCCGCGTATATGCTGAAGAAACAGGGATACCGCGCTGAAGCGGTCACTATGTGTTTCGGGGTCGATAAATCAGGCGACGATGACAATGTGAAAGATGCTTCCAGGGTTTGCTCGGCGCTCGGGATAAAACACAGAACCGTGGATTTTTCCGGGGAGCTCGAAGAGAAGGTAATAAAACCTTTTATAAACGAATATAAGAAGGGAAGAACCCCCAACCCCTGTGTATTTTGCAACAGGGATATAAAATTCGGCATATTTATTGATTATGCCAGGGAATCAGGGTTTGACCTTGTCGCGACAGGCCATTACGCCGCCATTGTTGAAAGGGACGGTTCCTTCTTCCTTTCAAAACCGAAAGACGAAAAGAAAGACCAAACATATTTTCTTTACGGTATCAGGAAGGAATACCTTGGTTCTATCCTTTTCCCGCTTTGCGGGTCTGTGAAGAGCGAAGTTATAAAAGTTGCCGGCGATCAGCAATGGGGTTTGTCGCGCAGGCCGCAAAGCCAGGACATCTGTTTTATAAAAGACGGGGACTATAGGAATTTTCTACTGGACCGGATAGGTTCCGTAAAACCCGGAAAGATAATTGATGCGGAAGGCAATATTATCGGCGAACATAAGGGTTTCCTTTATTATACAATAGGGCAAAGGGAAGGGTTGGGCATAGGCGGCGGCAAGCCCTATTATGTAATTAGTATAGATGCGGAGAAGAATGTATTGGTTGCGGGAAGAGAGGAAAGCCTGGGATCGAAGGTTCTGACTGCCTGCGATTTGAACCTGTTTACTGAATGCCTTCCACAGAGATGCAGGGCCAAGATAAGATATGCCCACAAGGAGGCAGATTGCAGTATTTCGCTTGGGGACAATGAATTACGCTTGGAATTTGATGATTTACAAAGAGCCGTAACGCCGGGGCAGTCGGTTGTTCTTTACGATGATGATATTGTGATTGGCGGGGGTATAATAAGGGATATAATCGAGTGAATAGACAGCTTGACAAACACTGAAAAAGATGGTACTTATTATTAGTAAAACGTTTTCCTAAAACAATAGATTTCCCTTAAAAGAAAAGGAGGATTAATATTGTGAAGAGGATATTCTTAATCGTGAGTGTTTTTGTTCTGGCTGTCAGCGCCTGTGTTTTTGCCGAAGAAACTGAACTGTTTGTGGCGGATTTTGAAGGCTGGCCCAATAACCTGGGAGGAGAAATAGGTGTTTATGGTTCTCTTGAGCCGAATTGGGAAGAGAAAGATACGGTGCCATACAGCTGGGTTTATGAGCCTGCGTGCGCGGGTTACAGCGTGGAAAATATCCATGACGGGAAGCAATCGTTCAGGCTGGTTAATGCAATGGGCAGCAAACCCAGCGAATCATGGGGGAGCTTTTCAATGAATATGGGGCCCACTCTTGATTTGACTACCATGCCTATAACCGTAGACAGCAAAGATGTCTCCGCGTACAAATATTTCACTTTCTGGGTAAAGGGAGAAAACGGGGGAGAGCATATCCAGATCCTCTTCCGCGATGCGAATGCCTTGAATTATATGCCGCAGGTGAAGTATAGCGTTCCGGATGCGACAAAGGAATGGAAAAAAGTCATAGTTCCCTTAGATGAAATAAAGAAAAAAGTTGATTTAAAGCACCTTGATAATGTCGGAATCGCTTTCGGCCCCGATGTGGGAAACACAAAGGGAGACACGATATATATAGATAGCTTCGTCTTTACCAATAATGAATAATTTTTCAGGGAGAGCATATTTTACCGTATGCCCTCCCTTCATTTTTAAGTGTTTGGAGTGTAATGGATGAAATCAGGGAAAAGGATATTATTGGCCGGACTTATTGCGTTTGCCCTGTCGGTGTTGCTGTTGTTTCTGTTTATCCCGGCGCATATGGGTCAGGTGCGGGGCGTGAATTATTCCTTATGCTACCCCAAGACAGTGCATTTTTCACAGGTTCCCGCCGAAGTGATAGAAAAAGATTTTGAGATGATGAGGCAGGCGGGAATCAATACGGTCAGGACGTATGACATGCTTCCTGATTTTGTGCTCGATATTGCGGAGAAGAAAGGAATTTGCGTCATTGAAACAGTGTGTTTTCCGGGCGGGTGGACGGATTTCACTTCTCCCTTCCAGCTGAATATCCTCCAGAAACAGGCTGTGTCGAATGTCTTGAAACATAAGGGCAGGAAATGCGTCATTGCGTGGGCCATATGGAATGATGCGCCATTTACTTTCGGTTCGGAGAAAGGGGATGTTATAGAGAGATACGGCTCTGAAACAGTGAACAGCTTTCTGAAACAGATATATAATGCGGTGAAAAAAACAGACCCTTCCAGGCCCGTTACCGGTTCCAACATGATCCATTATGAAGAAGGCGCCGCCGTCGGTTCCGGATTCCTTGACTTTATGAGTTTTAACACTTACGTGGGTCTTAAGGACTGGAACGGGACATTTGACGCTGAATATGCCGACAGGATGGTGGATGAAGCCCTTTCGCTGTCGTCGAAATTCGGCAAGCCGGCCTTGATTTCGGAAATGGGGTACAGTTCTTTCTGGGAAAAAGCTTCGGGCATGACACAGAGGAAAGTTGTCAGCCGCCAGATAAAGGCTGTTGATAAAAAGCTTATAGGTTTTCTGCTTTTTGAATGGTGCGATAACTGGAATAAGTCGGGAAGGCCGGATGAGCTGGATAATACGATAGAGGAACACTGGGGGATTAATGACGGGTACAGAGCCCCCAAAGGCGGCTACGGCGGGATGAAAGATTCCATTTCTGCTTTTGACAGGCTGGTTAACCGGCTGAGAGGCATGAAAAGAGTTATGTTGGGCAAAAAGTTAGCGCTGGATTTTTATAAGCCCGGAGTGAAACAATCTCCTGCGATAAATTTATCGAAAGCCGATGCTTTTGAAAAATGGGCTTATCTCAGGAAACTTGAATCTGAGGAAAACTGGATTGTTTATGCAAAGGTTAGCGGAGGGCTGCTGAGCGGAATCCTGGAAGAAACGGAAAGGAAGTCTTCTCCGGACAGTATTAATAAGGATACTGTAAAATATCAGTATCTGAATTGGCTTGTCCATCGCGAACTGATGGATCAGAGTGAACGCGCCTCGCTGGTTAAGCTCTACGATATGCTTTTGCGATATTCAGCGGAAACTTCCAACCCGGATATATTGAAGGAATATGCGTCCCTGCTTTCGGAAAAAGGAGAACCCGTGTATTCCAGGAAACTTATAGAGGAATATGCCGGTATGGTTGTTTCCAAGTTCCCCCCTGAAGAAGCCGCGGATATTCTTTTCAATGCAGGAAAAGAAATGAAAATGCTTAAATCCGAAAGACTGTCCGAAACAAGCGTCTTATTCGGGAAATACATAGAGGTTGTTATAAGCGAGAATGACCAGCATAAATCGTGTGAGGCGCTCTTTAAGCTGGGTAACCTGTACCAGGAAAAGGGCTTTTATGATAAGGCGGTAGATGTTTTCCGGCTCATTGTCGATAAATATCCCCGAGACGACGCCACTGTGGAAGCCCTAAACCGCCTGGCCCGGATTTATGATTTCAGAGGCCAGCTGGAAAAAGCCGAATATGAATACAGCAGGATTATATTTAATTATCCTGAAAGCTCTTTGGCCGTTGATGCTGTGCCGAAAATGATGAGCATATTTGCGAAATATTCTCATGATACAAGGGTTGAAAAAGAGATACCTTTTCTTGAGAAGGTGACAGGCCTGAATATTGACAAGTCGATTTTGGTTAAATTGACATACCAGCTTGCTTCTCTGTATGAGTCCCGCAGGCAGACAGAAAAGGCAACAGCCTGTTATAAAAAGGTTATTGATGAGTTTCCGGACAGCAGCTACGCGTCTTTTGCCGAAAAGGACCTGGAAAGGCTGAAAGTGAAAGATGAATAAAAGGCGCTGCTTTTTATTAGCATATTTCACTCTGGCGATAATCCTGATATGCTCTGTCCTGTGGCTTGTTAATATAGATTTTTTCTTCTTTCCCGGGAAAAAGGCTGAAGGCTGGAGCGCGCTTGAACGTTCCTCCCAATGGTTTATCGCCCAGCAGAGGGCCAACAGGAATTGGCTTGTCTTTCACAACGGGCTTGTTCCGAGTCATGAAGGCGGAAGTTCGGCTTTTACCTATGACCAGGCTCTTGCCGTAATGGTATTCACTCTTCACGGTGATTATGGCAGGGCCGGATTGCTTCTCGGTTTTTTTCAGAAAACATATGATGAACAGCTGTTAAAATACGGCAGATTCATAGGGTTCTGCGATGCTTACTCGAAAGCGGGCGCGTGGGAAGAAACCTGGGCTGCGGGACCTAACGCATGGATACTCCTTGCCATAAACCACTATACTTATGTGACCGGGGATATGCAATATCTTGCTTTGGCGGAAGCGGTTGCGAAATGGCTGATTTCACTGCAGTCGTTCGAAGGCGGGATAATAGGCGGTTATTACGGCGACGGGTCTCCCATGACGTGGATGGCGACGGAGCATAATTTTGACTGTTATGCGGCGCTGAGGGATTTAGGCATATTGACCGGGAATGATAAGTATCTCAAATCGGCTAAAGATATAAAAAGCTGGCTTGAAAACGATCCCTGGGACGGAAAAACAGGGAGGTTTTATATGGGCCGCAAGAAGTATAATCCCAACTATGCTACCGACCTATCAAGCTGGGCTGTGTTAAGTCTCGGCAGGCAATATTCGGGGACTCTGGATTTTGCGATTGAGAAGAGCCTGAACAGGCAGCTGTATAAGGTCAATAATGTAGAGATAGAGGGGTTTGATTTCGGTTCAAGTTATGAAAGCTCTCCCTTTCCCGACAAAGACGCCGTATGGCTGGAAGGGACCGGACAGATGGTCCTTGCTTTTGACAAAGCGGACAGGGAAGAAGAAAAAAACAAATATCTTAAAGAAATAGAGAAAGCGCTGACACCAAGCGCTGTTCATAAATATACGGCGGCTTTGCCTTATGCCACCAACGAAGGCACGCCGGCTTACGGCAGCTGGATGATGCAGGACAGGCCTTTATGTGTTTCCAGCACAGCATGGTATATATTCGCCAAAGAGGGATTCAATCCTTTTTCAATGGACCAGAAAGACGATGCAAACAACAAGAAAATCTGTGAAATCGATTATAATCCCCGGTATTATTTTATGCCTGTCGTGGATGATTTTGAGGAAACAGAAGTAAAGTTCGAAAATGCCTACCTGAAAGAACTTATCCTGGGCAGTAACGCGGAGATTAAAAGGCATCTTTCGGCGAATGAGAAATTGTCCGGGGACAGTTGCATGGAATTAATCCTGACTCCCGGGAAAAACGCGAAGTTAGCATCGGGTATTGTCAGCCGTCCATTTCTTTACCCTCAGGATTGGAGCGGGTATTCCGGACTGGTTTTTTCTGTTTATACCGATGACCCGGGTATTATAATTAAACTGAAAATCAAGGATAGGGAAGGGGAGCCTTTTGAAAGCTATCCGATGTCCGTCCGCGAGGGTGAAAAAAACACATTTGTAATTGATATAAAAAAGGATTTTTCAAGATCCGACGCTTTTTCGTCTTACGGCAATAAAATTATGGATGCGGACGGGATACGGGAATTTTCACTGGAAATCATGACTAAAAGAACGGATTCGGAAAAGAAAATCTATATAGACAATATCACGCTGGAGAACAAATAGCATGGTTTATACATGTAAGGACATCGCGAAAAAAGCCGGAGTTTCCATTTCCACGGTTTCAAGGGTTCTGAACAAGAAGGATTTGCATAAAGTCGGCGAGAAAACCCGCGGTAAAGTTGAAAAAATCATAAAACAGATGAAATACACCCCTAATATCATCGCGAGAAGTCTTGTCAGCAAAAAGAGTTTTTCGGTTGCGGTGGCCCTTGAGGATTTTAAGGATGTCGTGGGCCCTTATTTCAGCCAGATAATAAGCGGTATAGCGTATGTGCTTCAGGAAAACGGTTATTATCTCCAGCTTTTGGGGACCGTTTCCGCCAAAAACAAGCCGTTGTCCCAGCACTATCTTCAGGCGATAAAAGAAAGGAGAGTCGACGGTGTTATTATTTTGAGCGAAGCGATAAATGAAAAGGAAATTTTAGGCCTGTGGAAGGAAAAATTTCCTGTTCTCCTTGTCAACAGGTATATCAGCGGTAAGGAAATCCCGTCGGTTCTTATGGATAATGAAAAAGGATTATATGATGTTACATCGGAGCTGGTGAATCTCGGCCACAGAAAAATAGTTTTTATGGCGGGATCCTTGAGATATCAGCTTGACCAGGACAGGCTGAAAGGCTATAAGAAGGCCCTGAGAGAAAACAACATCGAGTTTGACGAGAGGTATGTGCTCGAGGGATTTTTCAGGTATGAGAAAGCGGTGGACGCGCTGAAAGATTTTATTTCACGGGGCGAAAGATTCAGCGCGGTCGCGGCTTCCGATGATGTCATGGCTTTTGCATGCATCACGACTCTTAAAAAGAACGACCTTTCGGTACCCGGAGATGTGTCGGTGACAGGCTTCAATGATATGCTGTTTCTACCTGCGGTTAACCCTACTTTGACATCCGTGAAGGTTTCCTTGATAGAAATGGGGAAAGAAGCCGCTATAAAGATATTGAAAATCATAGATAAGAAGCAAATACCCGAAATTAC
Organism: Candidatus Auribacterota bacterium; assembly: GCA_016933315.1. Classification (GTDB taxonomy): domain Bacteria; phylum Auribacterota; class UBA6266; order UBA6266; family UBA6266; genus UBA6266. The sequence goes on along the minus strand of JAFGBE010000083.1, from coordinate 5,280 downwards.
CACTGTATTTAAGCCTCAGCTTATCAAGAGACAGTCAATTTCCCCTTATACGGGTTAATTAGTGTGATAATCCGTCTTGACAAAACTTGCCGGAGGATGTATATTTTTGTTTAGTAAAACATTTTACTATCTATAAATAAATTAATATAAGAAACCCGGCTTAAGATTAATTGGAGGTCTGTTTTGAACCTAATGTTTCCCTCTTCCCCCACAAGGAAAGCGGATAAACTTGAAACAGGCCTCTAAAACCCCGAGGGTGTTATATCCATGAAAAAAAGTAACGGCAGTATAACAATAGCTGATGTTGCCAGGGAAGCAGGTGTTTCCTCTGCGGCAGTATCCAAGGCTCTTAATAACAGGGGTGGCATAAGCCTTCCCGTCCAGAGAAAGATAGAAAAAATCGCTCAAAGGATGGGATACTCCCCCTATATAAAAGCCAGGCAGTCGGGAATGTACGCAAGTACATTAAAATACATAGGTGTCATATATGCTTCGGCGGGAGAGCACCTGACAAGGGATATTCAGAACGGCGTGGATTCAGTCCTTCATGACTCGGGGCTGTATGAATTGAGATATTCGCTGAATCTGCAAAGCCAGATGTACAGCGAGGAAAGAAAATCTATTTTCCTTGAGAAAATCATGCAGGATAAAAGCATAGCCGGTTTGATTTCGGTGTTCCTTAATATTTCGGATTCCAATATTGCGCGCCTGCATAAAAGCGGTGTTCCCGTTGTCCTGCTTAACAACAAGTCTGATTGCGGCATGAGCGTTTATATCGATAATGTCGAGGCCTCCTATGATGCCACGAAGGAACTTATCGGGCTCGGACGCAGGAAAATCGGGATTATCATGCCGTCCGAATCTACCGAAAACGTATGGGCTCAAAGGCTGGAGGGTTATAAAAAAGCGCTGGCGGAGAATAAAATCAGTTATGACCCTTATCTGATGGTTTCGGAGACTTCATTCCAATTGAAAGAATCTGCGCTTGCGACAGTTGAATTGGTAGAAAGGGAACCGGCTGTCGACGCGATTATTTACGGGAGCGATGTCCAGGCTTATGCGGGGATGGAAGCGCTGAAAGAGATGAAAAAGCGGATACCGGAGGATATCGCGGTTGTGGGTTTTGATGATATGACATTCAGCAGGATAAGCGACCCGCCCTTGTCTTCAGTAAGGCAGCCGATGTTTGAGATGGGAAGGGAAGGAGCGAAGATGCTTGTCGAAGCCATTAAAGAGAAGGATTTCTCCAATAAGATTGTAAAATTGAAAAGCAAGATGATTTTAAGGCAGTCTACGCATAAAAACCTGCCTAAAGAAAAACTAATTTGAGAGAAAAGGAGGAAATTGTGTTATGTCAAGGATACTGGGTGTTTTGATGTTGGTTTCGGCTTTTCTGCTTTGCCAGGCAGTATTTGCCGAAGAGATTCTGGTTGATGATTGCAATGAGGACGGGCTTGAGAACTCTCTCGGCGGCGAGAGGGGATTATGGAACTGTAACGATAACGATTCGGAACAATATTGTGAATTTGAAATAACCGAAGACGAGAAGGTAGGCGACAGCGGGAGCGCCCTTATGTTGAGCTATGATTTGACGACGGGGAATAATTATATCGACGGTTACCCGGGCATCGCTTATAACGGTTACTGGAGCAGGCTTAATGATGTTGACGTTTCGAAAGCAAAAAACCTTACGTTCTATGTCAAGGGAAACAAAGAAGACGGCTTTACGCAGACTTTCTGGATTGAGCTTAAAGATAATGACGGGGGCATAGCCAGATTCCAGGTGAGAGGAGTTACGGGAGAGTGGCAGAAAGTCCAGATCCCTTTGAATAAGTTCCCCCAGATAAAGAATTGGTCATCTATGTATGAGTTTGTGGTGGTTTTTGATCAGATATGCACGGATAAGGAAGGCGTTATTTATATTGATGACATAAAATTTGAATGATGCGCGGCGCAAAGCCTGTTGGGGAAGGGCGGTGAATGATTTTACCGCCCTTCTTTTTGTTTTTAATAAAAGATTTATAATGTTATAATAATTTTTATATGTAACTATAACGAATGGTGGTTATGCCTGGTTTAAAACCCAAGATATCAATAATCGGATGCGGCAATGTCGGTATAAGGTGCGCTTATGCCCTTGTTATAAAAGGTATTGTCAGGGAAATAATCCTGGTGGATCTCGACAGGAACAGGGCTGAGGGAGAGGCAATGGATTTGAACCACGGCGCTCCTTATGTCAGGCCTGTCGAAATCGCAGCCGGAGATTATCCGGATATTCAGGGTTCCGACATTGTGGTTATTACGGCCGGGGCTAAACAAAAACCGGGGCAGTCAAGGACAGACCTTGTCAAACAAAATGTTGCGCTCTACAGGAAAATTATTCCTGAGATAATGGAATATTCCCCGGGTTCTGTCCTTCTTGTGGTTTCAAATCCGGTTGATATACTTGCGTATGCGGCATATAAGATATCGGGAAAGCCGCACAGGGAAGTGATAAGTTCGGGCACAGTGCTTGACAGCGCCCGTTTGAGGTTCCTGCTGAGCAGGCATTGTAATGTAGATGCGCGGAATATTCATGCGTATATACTGGGAGAGCACGGGGATAGCGAGTTTGCAGTGTGGAGCAAGGCAATGATAGGGGGCATGTATTTTAAGGAGTATTGCCCTATCTGTGAAAAGAGGGATTGTTGCGACAGGGATAATGAGTTAAACGGTATTTTTTCCGAAGTCAGGGATTCCGCCTATAAAATCATAGAGAAAAAGGGCGAAACATCGTATGGCATAGGGTTGGCTTTGGTGAAAATAATTCAGTCCGTTGTTAATGATACGCGCTCGATATTGCCGGTTTCCACTCTGGTTGAGGATTACTATGGCGTCAATGATGTTTATATGGGCCTCCCGTCGGTTGTTGGCAGCGGGGGCATTAAGGAAGTGCTGAAAATCGGCCTGGATGAGGAAGAGCAGTCTTTATTCAAAAAATCAGCGGGAACCCTGAAAAAAGTTATAAAGGATTGCGGTATCTAATGCAGAATGTTGCGGCAATAATTCTTGGAGGTGGGGTCGGGAAAAGGCTTTACCCCCTTACTAAATACAGGGCGAAACCGGCGGTTCCCATAGCCGGAAAGTACAGGCTTGTTGATATTCCGATAAGCAATTGCATTAATTCCGATATAACAAAAATATTTATCTTGACCCAATTCAATACGGCGTCTCTGCACAGGCATATTTTCCAGAGTTATAAATTTGATTCGTTCAATCACGGTTATATTGAGATACTTTCTGCCGAGCAGACGCTGACAAACACAACATGGTATCAGGGCACCGCCGATGCCGTCAGGCAAAATCTTTCCCATTTTGATGATCCTTCCGTCAAACATTATATTATTCTTTCCGGCGACCAGCTTTATATGATGAAGCTTCATAGAATGCTTATGTTCCATGTTGAGAGAAAGGCGGATATAACAATAGCCGTAAAACCCGTTTCCAAGGAAAAAGCTTCCGGACTCGGGATAATGAAGACGGGAGAGAATTTCCGCATTGAAAAATTTATAGAGAAGCCTTCAACCAAAGAGGCTTTTGAGGAGTTTAAGTCGGATCATTCGACGGTGCATTTGTTCGGGGAAAAAAACACGTCTTATGCGTATCTGGCATCCATGGGCATATATATATTCAGAAACGAGGCGTTGAGACGTGTGCTTGAAGGGAAAGAGGAAGATTTCGGAAAACATATTATACCCAACTCAATCGGGAAATATAAAGTTTTCGCGTATCCATATACGGGTTACTGGGAAGATATAGGTACGATACGGTCATTTTACGAAGCTAACCTGAACCTGGCCAATACTTCTTCATCCGATTTTAACCTTTATGACCCCAACCATCCCGTTTATACTCATCCCAGGTTCCTTCCGCCGATGATGATAGAAAGCAGTTTCATCGAGAAATCAATTCTGGCCGAAGGGGCCATAATCAGCAAGTCCAGAATATCCAATTGCGTTATAGGCATCAGAAGCACCATCAAGGCCGGCAGCCATGTGACTAACTCAATAATTATGGGACAGGATTTTTATGAGAGGGAAGTGGATAAAAAAGAGAACCGCAGGAAAAAACTTCCCGAAATAGGGATCGGCCGGAAATGCAAGATTAACAGGGCTATCATCGATAAAAATGCGAGGATAGGAGATGGAGTGGTTATCAGCCCCAGGGACGGCATTGAAGACAGGGAAGAGGAGAATTATCTTATTAAGGACGGCATAGTAGTGATTCCCAAGAAAGCCGTAATACCCGCCAAAACGGTTATAAAGTAATCATCCGGGATTCTTTTTATTTATTTTTTTTTCCAGCGAGGTCTGTACATCTTTTGAAAGCAGGTTTTTAGGGTCTATTTGCAGATATGTATTTATGAGCTCCAGGCCTATTTCAGGTTTTCCTATCTCAGCCATTTCGAGGCAGATGGCGAGCAGCTTTTTTGAAGCTTCGTCAAAAAATTTGTCAAAGCGCAGGGTTTTCAGCAGTGAAGTTGCCGTATCGAAAGGGTCGTAAGGGATGCCGAGGTACCGTGTATCCAGCTTGCTCATAGCTTCGCAGTAGAACAGGAAAGCCATTGGGTTTTCTGTTAATCCTTCGAAATAATTGAAGTTGCCGGTCTTAAGCCCTATGTTTCCCGCGATATCTTTCAGGATGCCGTCGAGAAGAAGAATTATATCCTCATGGTTTTTTGTCTGGTAGTTTTTTTCGTATACTATCCGGTTTTCGGCTTTGTGGAAAAGTTTTATTTCCATTTCGAATCCGTTGTCGATGTTTATGGAGCCGGTCAATATGTAATCTAATTTATACGCTTTGGCAAAGTCGGAGAAATGGGGAATGCTGAATTCATTGTCAAAAATGAAATATCTTGCTTCCCCCTCATTTGTGTTTCCGGTAAACAGGTATGAAAATGGGGAAATGCCGGTAAAGTAACGGAAAGACTCTTCGATCCTTTTTGGGAGCTGCCTTGCAAAAACCCCCGCCGCGGGAGTTCCCCCTTTTACCGCAAACTGGATTATCCCTATTGAAGGATGTTCCGATTCGTCCGGCATGGCGCCTACCATATTAAAGCACATGCCGTTGTGGTCCGTAAAAGCAATTAGGGTTTTTTCTTTTTCCGTGTTCATAACAGGTTCTTATATTAGGGTGTCTGTTTTTTGAAGTCAAGCAGGCTTTTTAATTATTGCTTGACTTATATATTTCCCGGGTATATCATTTTTTGAAAAGGAGTTGTTTTAATAATGCAGCTTTTAT
>JAFGBE010000082.1 GCA_016933315.1 Candidatus Auribacterota bacterium | reverse complement strand
GTTCGGAGAGGCTTATCGTGTAGCAGGAGGTGGAAGCCATCCTGCCGCCCAAGACGGGAGTTATCTGCTCCTGATAAATACACAGGGGACAGGCGGCGACGGTAACGGCGCATTCCAGGAATGGGCCTGGCCTGAGAACACCGCATACACCTTTACGGGGTACTACCGCATAGAAGCCGAGCTCCCCGCGGATTACGCTACTTTCCTGAAAGTTGATTTCTACGACGCAGGGGATGTATGGCTTACCGCAACCGAAGGAGTTAAAATGTCAAGCCAGACTGACGGATGGGTTTTCTACGAATTATCAGGCACAACTCCGGCAAACACTGCCACCGCCAGATTTGTCCCTATAATATGGGGAACAACTTCAGAAACCCTGGCAAACACTGTTTACTGGGATAACTTATCCGCCGTTCCCGAACCGGGGGCTATGCTGCTTGGGGCAATGGGGCTTTTGATTATTCCCACTTACAGAAAATTTAAAGGAAAACACATTATAATATGAAAAAACTTATATTACCCGCATTTCTTGTAACGCTCTTTCTTTTTTCTCAAAACGTGTCTGCAAACTTTCTTTTAAACCCTGGATTTGAAGATGGAACGTGGGCCATAGATGGATTGCCCGATGGCTGGACCGGAAAAGGCGGAGCGGGAACATGGTATCTGGACTGGAAAAACGACGCGGAGCTGGCCCACAGCGGAAGTAAATATATGTCCCTGGGAGGCCAGGCTGAGGCAGCCGCATGGATGTGGCAGAGAGTAACAACCGTAGTGCCCAACGAGCGCGTAACATTCAGCGCATGGATGAAAACCGACTGGGGAACTCCGACGGGCTATCTTGAAATCAATTTTAAAAATGCATCGGATGAATCGATATATGATTACAAAGTCGAGATCTTCAGCGAAGTAGTGGAAACATGGACTCTTTATTCCATTTCCTATACAGCGCCGGCAGAAACCGCTCTTGTAGATTTTGTAATAGTCGGGGACGGTGAGGGAATGGTCTGTTTTGACGATGTTTCCGCTGTTCCCGAACCCGGGATTTTAGCCCTTTCCGGTGTTGCCGTTATAGCCCTGCTACTGTCAAAAAAATACATGTCTATCTGATAATCTAACTACTTGCAAATCAAAAAGTTACATACTCAGAATTTGCGGCTGATTATTCCCCCTCACCGCCTTGACAACACCCCCATTATGTGATACATTTATAAGGTATATCGAAACGTGTCATAGATTGCGCAGTATTCATAAGAAGTTCCTTATACCCTACGCCAAAAAAAGGTCCATCTTGAGAGGAGGAACGGATATGAAAACGGCACTTATAACCATTTTAATCGTTCTGTTTATCCCTCTTTCAGCTAACGCGAACCTCCTGGTAAACCCCAGCTTTGAATCAACGGGTGCGTGGAGCACATCATCCGGACACTGGGATATCGTGGCAAGCGGGGATAACGGAATAGCGACCCCCTACGGCGACTATATGATGAAGTACAGCGTGACCAGCAACGTTCTTTACACAGGGTTTTCGCAGGGGATGGATGCCACCCCCAATGCCACCTACTCCATATCGGGCTACTACAATATTCCCGATGAGCTGTGGAGCGGCTATCACACATACGCATATGTATATTACATGGCTGAAGGCGGCACAAGCCCGATAAAAATCGAATCTGTTGGAAGCTTTGCGGAGCCGACCGATGGCTGGTTACGCTTTACCGCAAGCTCCACTGCGCCTAGCGAAGCTGTCCGCGCTGTGCTTACGGTAGCTGTGGGTGTCTCAGGAGGTTATCCTGACCCGTCGGGCGAACAGGTGCTTTACTGGGATAATTTTCATTTCACTGAAGACGAGGTTATTCCTGAAGCAAGCAGCCTGACTCTGCTCTCCGTTGGGATAGCAGGGCTGATTCTATTCAGCAGAATGAAAAGAATTTAATAGATATACCCGTTACCTCCCCTTAGGCGGCGTCTGCAAGGCGCCGCCTTTTTTAACACAATCACCAAAACTTGTCAGCCAATATATTTAATGCTATAATAGCCTCGGGTATATGAATAAGTTCTCTATGCTGTCGTATTCTGTAATCGCCGGTTTTTTACTGGCGGCCTCCTCCCAAGCTGCCGAGGAAAAGCCTGTCTCCATAGAAAGCGTCGGCAAAACCGAGGAACTCTCGGGGGAATTCGAAGAGCTTCATTCCTATTTCAAAATAACGCTGAAAAAGAACGTTCCCGAGATAAAAGAGAAAATAAAAATCGTAATATACTTCTTTGAAATTCCTAACGCTTTACAGGGCAAAGAGATAGACAATGAGAGCGTTACTCTCGCCGCCCGGCAGGACCTGACGCCTTTTATGCCGTGGGACAAAAACAACAGGCTTTTCATAAGCACAAGTTTTTATCCGGCCACCGGCGCCGGTTTTGTCTTTTACGGCTATCTCATAAGGGTTTATGTCGGAGAGAAGCTCGTTGACGAAACGTCCGAACCGCGGAACCTTAAAAGCAAAAGCTTCCTGCAGAACAAGGCCTTTATATAGGCCGCGGATTTTTGAACTCCTGCGCGGTAAAAAGTATTTTTGCCGTCGGGAAAAGCATTTCGCTTTTAAAATGGGCCCTTGACAATTTGAAAGCTTTCGTGTTATAAATACCCAGTATTTTTTAACATTTTTTTAAGATATTGTAATTTAGTTTTTATCGGCTCCGTTTTTTATGCGGCTTCCCCATTCGGGGATTGCGCCGGCAAAAAGCCGGGGTGTATTTGGCGTTTGTATTTCAGAGGAAGTAAAAATGGTCGAGGACTTAAACAAAGAGGATAGCTATATCCTTAATCATGAGTTTCACAATTCCGAAGGCAACAGGCCGGATGATGAAACCCGCGAACCGCTGGAAAACGCCTTTGATGCGCTTCCCTATCCCTTTTACATCGTAAATTCGCACAACGGCTATGTAATAAAGGCAAACCCCGCAACCGGGCTG
>JAFGBE010000081.1 GCA_016933315.1 Candidatus Auribacterota bacterium | reverse complement strand
ATGAGGCACCGCTTTGCCGTGATAGCGGGTCTCGCGCTGTTTTTTTTCCTGATAAAAGCCGCAGCATCGTTGAAGCATGTTTTTTTCTACGGGCTTATTTCCGGCGCTTTTTATTTCACGCCCCTGCTGTGGTTCGTGAAATTCATTTCCCTGCCGGCAGCCTGCATATTAATCCTTTACCAGGCGTGTTTTATCGGGTTGTTCGCCGTATTGGCGAAAAAGGTTTCGGAACAGCGCAGCTTGTACGTAATATTCTCTTACCCGTTCTTATGGGTGTCTGTTGAATATCTGAGAGGCTCCGGTAGTATGGGATTTCCATGGATGCCGGCGGGGAATGTTTTTGACGGCGGGTCGGGTTTTTCATGGCTGGCGGCCTGGGGAGGCGTTTATTTTATATCTTTTTATCTCGCGCTGCTGGCGTGCGCGGCGGTTTTCCTTTTCGAAAAGAAAGCCAGGTTATCGTTGAGATTTATAGGCGTTGCCGCCGCCGCAGTCTCATTTCTCCTTTTATATAGGGCGGCTCCGGATATCAAAGACGACCGGTTTCACGGTGCTGACTATGTAAAGATAGCTTTAATCCAGCCTGCGATACCCCAGAATATAAAATGGGACGGGAATTTTAAAGACTATATCCTTGAAAGGTACAGGGACCTCACCGTTAATGCGGCATTGAGGTTTCCCGAGCTGATAATATGGCCGGAGTCGTCCTTACCCGGAATAATACCCGACGATGAGGAAATAGATGAGTTTATCCGGTCGGTGTCATCACAGGTAAACACCGCATTGCTTATAGGCATACAGACTTCGCGCTATGAAAACGGTGAGAAGCGCTATTTCAATTCCGCCGTGCTGTATTCCGAAAAAGGTGAAAAGGTTCAAAGCTACGACAAATGCCAGCTTGTGCCTTTCGGCGAGTATGTGCCATTATCAAAGATATTTTATTTTTTGAAAAGCCTGTCCCCGATAGGAGAAGGGTTTGACAGGGGTTTTTCCCATGATATCTTTGATCTGCGGGATGCTTCAAGCAGGGTAAGCCGGCCGTTCAGGTTCGGAGTTACTATCTGTTATGAAGATCTATTCCCGTCCATAAACAGGGCATATGCGGCCGCCGGCGCTGATTTCATAGTTAACCTTACAAATGACGCGTGGTACGGGTATACGTCAGCGCCGTTCCTGCACGCGCTTTCGGCCTCTATGAGATGCGTCGAGAATGATGTGCCTATGCTCAGGTGCACCAATACGGGCCTCACCTGTTTTATAGACAGGTCGGGTATAATAACAAGGATAGCCGCGGCTTCAAATGGAATGCTTTTTCAACCCGATGTCCTTTTTGTTGAGCTTAAAGCAGATGAAACAGGCTGCTCCGGCAGAACTTTTTATAATAAGACCGGTGATATTGCCGCATATGTATCTTTAGCTGTCTCCGCATATTTGATGGTAAATATTAAAATTCGTAACTTATTGGGAAGGAGAATATAATGCAACCAGAGTTAAAGCAAAAATTTAACAGTGTAAAAAACCGCATCCTTCAAATGAGAGGTTATCTTTGACATCGCTAACAGGAAAATAAAACTCAGGGAATTTGAAGCGAAAATGGCGGAGCAGGATTTCTGGCTGGATCAGTCAAACGCAAAGCAGATACTTAAGAAGATAAAGGAATTAAGGAATATCATAGAACCCCTGGAAAAGGCCGAAAACGACCTGAGGGACCTGGAAGGGTTTATCGAACTGTATTCCGAAGACGAATCCCTGAACGAAGATTTGTCCGTATCTTTGAGGGAACTCGAGTCAACTGTCGAAAAACTGGAGTTTTCAAGACTTCTGAGCCTTCCTGATGATTCTAAAAATGCGATTATTACAATACACTCCGGAGCCGGAGGCACCGAGGCGTGCGACTGGGCGGAGATGCTTTACAGGATGTATTCAAGATGGTGCGAGCATAAAGGGTTTAAAATTGAGACACTGGATTTTCAGCCCGGCGACGAAGCCGGCATAAAAAGCATAACATTAATCGTATCGGGTATGTACGCCTACGGTTTTCTTAAAGTGGAATCAGGTGTCCACCGCCTTGTCAGGATATCGCCTTTTGACGCCAATAAAAGAAGGCATACTTCATTTGCTTCCATGGATGTGATTCCCGAAGTCGACGATGACATTGAAATAAATATCAATCCCGATGAACTTCGGATTGACACATACCGCTCGTCCGGCGCCGGCGGGCAGCATGTCAACAAGACTGACTCGGCCGTCAGGATTACGCATATACCTACGGGCATAGTGGTGCAGTGCCAGGAAGACAGGTCGCAGCATAAGAACAAGGCAAATGCCATGAAGATATTGAAGTCAAGGCTGTATGAAAAGTGTTTATCGGAAAAAGAAGAGGATATGGCCAGGAGAAGGGGGGAAAAGAAAAAAATCGAATGGGGAAGCCAGATCAGGTCATATGTCTTCCACCCTTATTCGCTGGTTAAGGATCACAGAACCGGCGTAGAGACTTCAAATACAGGCGCTGTGATGGATGGAGAAATAGACCTTTTTATTGATGCGGGATTGAAGTGGATTGTTTCTTAGAAAATTTTTCTTGTAAAGACTTATTTGCTTTGTTAGATTTTTTGAATATTGTTCATTCCTGTTTAATAAAAAAATGGAGCTAGTCATGGAGAAATTTGGAATCGCTGAAACAAGAAACTTTGTGGTTTTAGGACACGGGACATGCGGTAAGACGACCCTTGTTGACTCAATGATGCATAAGTCGGGGGAAAATTCCAGGTTTGGCAGGGTTGACAACGGTTCTTCCATTTCGGATTATACGGAAGAGGAAAAAGAAAGAAAGATAAGCATATTCGCGACGCCTCTTCATCTGACATGGAAAAACCACAGTGTTTTCCTTATAGACACTCCCGGGTACGCGGATTTTTTCGGAGAGGTGACGGCATCTGTCAGGGTGGCCGATTCAGCCGTCATCGTTGTTGATTCTTCGACGGGAATCGGCATCGGAACGCAGAGGACATGGGATGAGACTGAAAAATACGGTCTCGGGAAGCTCATATACATTTCAAGGCTGGATAAGGAACATACCGATTTTTCCAAGACTTATAATGAAATAGTGAAGACATTCGGAAAAAAATGTGTTCCGGTTACCGTTCCTGCGGGCAAAGAAGGCGGAATAAGCGCCGTGGCGAATATCATAAGCGGCGGCAAAATGGATGCGCTGGAGGAACCTCTCAAGGGGAATGTGGCGCGGT
>JAFGBE010000080.1 GCA_016933315.1 Candidatus Auribacterota bacterium | reverse complement strand
TTATCCCCGCCAAAGGCGGGTAAATGTGGTTAGAAAAAAAGAGAAGTATAACTTTATGTATAACCGGAGCACATGGCGTCTGCTGGATGATGAGCCCAGGAATGCCGAGCAAAATATGGCAGTTGACGAGGCTATTGCTCTGTCGGCGCTGAAAAGCGGTTCGCTTCCTGTTCTCAGGTTTTACCGCTGGTCGTCGCCCGCCCTGACGTACGGGTATTTTCAGGATCCGGAGCAGGAGATAGATATAGGTTATTGCAAAGGCAACAACATAAGTTTTTCAAGAAGGATGACCGGCGGCGGGGTTGTGCTGCATTTCGGGGATTTAACATATTCCATCATTACGGATATAAGTTTTTTCGGCGCGAAGAACGATGTTATGTCCACATATGAAATACTTCATCGCTCCGTGAAAAATGCGCTGGGTTCCCTTGGCATAGGCGCGGAATTATGCGAATCGGCCGCGGGCGGCAAGGATCGGCGGCGGGGTTTTTGCTTCACTAAACAGTCCAGGCATGACATTCTGGTTAACGGCGTTAAAATAGCCGGGAGCGCCCAGAGAAGATTGTCGAACATACTGGTGCATCAGGGATACATAATGTTATACGGCGCCCCTGAAGAAAGTTCCAGGATTTTAAAGACAGAGATGAAAAACCGGTATGCAGACGGAATCAATATGCCGTCCGGGTTTCCGGCAAGGGAAGAGATAGTGTCATCGATAACAGGGTCTTTTGAAGATGAATTTGGTTTGAAATTTGAGCGCGGATATCTAAGCGCCGCGGAAAACAAAGATGCCGAACAACTGAGCTCCGATAAATATTCTTCGGACAAATGGAAATACCTGCATTGATTTTTGTTTGGCATATTCATTAAAAATACTATTATATATCTATTAAGCTTTTGGGAGTGCCGTTATGTCGCTCAGTAAATATGTTTTGTTTGCGGTTTTATCTGTGTCCCTTTCCGGCCTTGCAGGCTGTTCGAAATCCGGGAAAGGAACTGCGGATGCGGATAAAATCGAGCAGGCGTATAAATATTACCAGGAAAAATCCAAGGAAAACCCCGGGACGGCCGCATCGGCAAAATATAAGTTAAAGCTTGGCATCATATGCCTTAAGACGGGGGATTACAACAGGGCTGTTTCGGAGTTTGTTTCCGTAATAGACATAGACCCCAGCATAGCGGAAGCTCATTATAATCTCGGTTACGCGTATCAGATGCTCGGCAATGATGACAGCGCGATAACCGAGTATAAGAATGCGATAACCATAAGGCCCGATTACTCGGATGCGTATAATAATCTCGGATTGCTTATGGTGAAGAAAGGATATGTTAAGGAAGGTATATATTATTTGAGAAAGTCGCAGGAAAATGACAGTGATTTTTCTCCGGCTTATTACAATCTCGGCGCCATATACCTTGCAAAGATGAAAGACAACGATATGGCGCTTGATTATTTTGCGCGGTACCTGAATATTAATCCCTCGGGCGAGAAGTCCGAAGATGCTATAAAATATGTTGAGCTTCTGAAATCCAAAACCGGGGGGAGAAAAGTCGACACGGCGGAATTATATTATAAGAGAGGGCTCTCCGCGCTTGAAGTCGGTGATATCAAAACCGCTGTTTCCGAATTCAGGAAAAGCATTAAGGATAATCCCCGCTACCCTTATCCTTACAGGGAGCTGGGCCTGCTGTATCAGGACAGGGTGCATGATGATGATAAGGCTCTGGAGTATTTTGAACAGTATCTTGAAATGAACTACAAAGGAGATGATGCCGCAGAGATAATGCGGCGGGTCAAACTCCTCAGGAAAAAAGGGGGAGAGAAGGAATCGCCCCCTGAAAAAGCCGTTTCCGCGAAAGCGGACGTTCCGGCAAAAGATGAAAGGAAAATCGCTGAAGAGAGGGAAAAATCGCTGTCGGAACTGAAGAAAAAGGGCGCGGAGTATTATTCGTCGGGCGATTATGATAAATCCGTCGAAGCCTATAAGTCCGCGTTGGCGCTTGAGCCTGGTTCCGTCGACATAATTTCGTCTCTGGGAGTTGTCTGCCTGAAAGCGGGTAATTATGCGGAAGCGAAGGAGTATTTCACCCGCGCGCTGGAGCTCGATCCTTCGGATAAAAACAGCATCGAGGGAGTTATTGCCGCGGAAAGAAATTCCGGCAACAGGGAAGCGGCAGCAGCTTTGCTGGTAAAGGCCGGCAGGAAAAACGAGGCGGCGGACATATACAGGGAGCTGGGTTCGGGCCTTGTGAAAGAAAAAAAATACAGGGAAGCAATAAATAGTTTTGATAAAGCAGGGGAGCTTAATACCGGATTGGATCTGAAAAAGGAGAAGAATGATGCCGCATACCGGAGCGGGAAAGCCGGACTGGCTTCCGGAGACATAAAGAACGCAGAACAAATGCTGGAATACCTGAAAGCCAACGGGGCCGGCAGGGAAGATGTCTGTGCCCTGAACGGGGAAATACTTTTGGCGGAAAAAGATTTTGCCGGGGCTGCCGCAGAGCTGGAGAAAGCTTATTCCGTTTCCAGAAGCGGGGAGCTGAAAAAATCAATAGCCGGAGCGCTTATATCGGACTGCAGGCAGTCAATAAGCAAAGGCGATCTGGTTCAGGCGGAGAAGACGGCAAATAAAGCGCTTGTATACGACCCTTCGTCTTCCGAAATAATCTACGATCTGGCCAAAGCGTACCGGGCCAAAGGGAAAGATGATGAATCCGCTTATAAATATTTTAAGCTGTATGCCGATAAATTCCCCGCCGCCGGGCATATTCGGGAAGCGAAGGAATTTACGGCAGGTTATGAAAAGCAGATGGAAGAAAAGGATTCATACAGAAAAAAGATGCTGGTTGTCGATGAAAGCGCTACGCAGCATTACAATCTTGCCGTAACTTATACAAAACAGGCGAATTATGACCGTGCCATTGAAGAGTATAAAAAAGCAATTCAGATAGACCCCACCTTTACCGTGGCGCATTATAATCTCGCTATACTTTACCGCAAGAAAAATAATCTTCCTCTTGCGGTCGATTCCTATAAAAATGCCATAAAATCCGACCCGCGGTTTGAAAAAGCGTATGTTAATATGGGTTTTATTTTAAAGGAAACGGGTGATTATGATACGGCAATCAGTTATTTTAAAAAAGCGCTGACGCTGGACCAGAAGAATCCGGTTGTCCACCTGGGGCTTGCGCAGATATATGATTTGAAAAAATATAACAATGACCTGGCGCTATATCATTATGAAAAGTATCTTGAGCTTGAGCCGAACGGGAAATATTCGGCTAATGTATCCGCGCGGATAAAGGTTTTAAAAACACACTGAACATAATATAATGTATTTGCTTGGCCGTTAATGTAAATAGAGGAGTTATGTGTATGGAAAGGAAGTTTTATTTATTGTGCGCGTTTCTGTCTCTTGTGGCTGTTCTTGGATGCGCGACCGTGGAAGGGGATCTTGATAATCCCGTTAAGACGGTAGCCGATGCGGCTGCAAAAGGAGTGTCGCTTAAAGGCGAAATGCAGCAGCAGGACAGGGATTCTGTAAATCCTATGGGCATAGAGTAATTTTTTATAGCACCTGAACCCGCAATATTCTTATGGTGAATATTGCGGGTTTTTTGTTTTTTCTGCGGCCATACCGGGCTGGCATTCAATTACTTGACAAAAGTGCTTTTTTTGATATAATTGCACTATATTAACAACTTAAAGTAATTACTTTAATATTTTTGCGGCTTGGCGAGCGCGGGCGAAGCTTTGTATTTCCAGATAATGTAAAGAAATGTTCTTATAAGGTGCTTATGTCTGAAAAATTGATTTTTTCCAGAG
>JAFGBE010000079.1 GCA_016933315.1 Candidatus Auribacterota bacterium | reverse complement strand
CGCATTGATTTGCGAAGCAAATCAGTAGGGGGTAGCCCCAATAAAATTATATATCAATTTAGGCGTATCCTCAGTGTCCTGATTTGTGAAACAAATCAACAGCAGGATAAGCCCTAATATATCAAAAAACATTTTGCTTCATGAAACTATAACTTACGGAACGCAGTAAACGTAAGTTATTTAGTTGAACATACCCCCGACGCATTGTTTTACGAAGTAAAACAGTAGGGGGAAGAAGCCTATAATAAAGAACCGTAACTCAGTAACTAGTAAGTCCGCATATATTATAGTAAAGAAGGAGATATACCGACAACGGGAATTACTGCCTTTTGGAATTGATAAATTCCTTCAGGATTCTCTTTGCGGTTTCCGCGTTATGTTTCTCGACCAACAGCGTGCCCCATGCTTCTTCTGAGGGTTCGTCTTCATGTAAGTTCGCGGTCGGCAGAATATCTTCTTTCAGGGCTACGCTTATACCGTGCTGTTTCAAAACACCTGAAAAAACTTCTGCTGTGATAAAATCGTTGACTCTTATTATTGGTGTAAAATCATCAGTGTCTTTCATCAATTGCCTTCTCCTTTAAAAAAATATCTGTATATTATAAATAAAAACTGGCAAAAGTTAAGCTTTTTATGTAATTTTATATTCTGGTATGGCTGAGTTGATAAAAATAAAAGTAGATTTCCATATCCACAGCAGCGAAGATTATGTCGAAACTGTTATGGAAAAAGAGAAGTTGCCGACGCCCGAGGAGTACATTTATAAAGCGAAAGAGCTCGGGTTTGACGCTATCTCTTTCACTAATCATTCAACATGGTTTGATGAAGACAAGTATTCCAGCGTAGCTTCCCGGAACGGGATAATCCTTTTCCCCGGCATTGAGATGTGTATTAACCGGAAGCATGTCCTTTTGTATAATTTCCCGAAAGGTTCGTGGATAGAGTCTTTTGAACAGCTTAAGGCCCTGAAGAACGGCAGCAACCTGGTGATAGCCGCCCATCCTTATTTCTGGGCCGGCAAGTGCCTGGGCGGGGAACTTGAAAAGAACATTGCCCTGTTTGACGGCATTGAGATATCTCATTTTTTTACCGAGTGGTTTGACCTGAACACGAAAGCGGCCATCACCGCAAAAAAGCACAATCTCCCGCTCCTGTCTTTTTCGGACAGCCATAAAATCCGCATGTTCGGCAGGAATCACGCCTTTTTGTACGTTAGGGAAAAGTCGGTGAAAGGGATAATAGATGCGGTTAAAGCAAGGCGTGTGGAAAATGTTGCGCCTCCCATGAAGACACACGAGATTATATTTGAATCTTTTTCAAAATTGAAATACTTAAGATATGTGTTTGGCGAGTCCCCCGAAGAGAAATTTATCCGCCTCAACAGGCCCAAAGGTTGACAAATATCCGGATTTCATTATAATTTTACCCTTCACGTGCTTTAGATAACAGGAATATAAAAATATGGATAAGGTTGATTTTATAGAGTTATGCAAAAAATGCGATGATCCTTGCTGCAATGGTTACTTTATCTTGAGCGAAGATGAGAGAAAGAAACTTTGCAAGGCCGGCCATAACCGGCATATCGAGGAAAGGGACGATTATTGTGTTTTTGAAGGCGACCCCTGCCCTTTTTACGCGGACGGGAAATGTTCGATACACGATATCCGCCCGACCATCTGCAGGGTATACCCTATGTATCCCTATATTAATGATGACGGAAAACTGGAAATAGATATTGATGACGAATGCCCCGCGGTGAAAGAACTGGGAAAAGAATTTTTCGAACAGGCCCGCGAGAAAGCGGAAAAATTCGTCAAAGAGGAGATTTCCGTAGAAAGCTACAGAAAATTCTGGTCTGAATATTAGAAGCCGCGTTTTAGCACGTCTTTTCTATCTCATCCGCTTCTTTGATGGCCCATTTCCCGCTTATAGGCCCGATAAATTCATGAAGGATCGTTGAGCCTATGATAACGCTTAAAATAATGTCCGAGAATTTGCTGAATGTCGGGTCCTGTTTCATTAAAAGCGCAAGGCCGACGACGATTCCGCCGAGAGGGACCAGGCCTCCTATAGTGTATTTCTTCACTTTTGCGGGAGCGTGGGAAAGGCTTCCCCCTACATAAGTTCCTGTGAACTTTCCGATAAGCCGGAAGATAATGAAGAAAAATACAAGGGGCAGGGATTTGAGAAGCACCCCGAAATCGAGAATCATGCCGCTTATGGTGAAGAAGAGCACAAAAATAAGCTCTTCGGTATATCGTTCAAGCATTTTAAATATAGCTTCACTCCTTGGATGGAAGTTTGCGACCACGGCCCCCATTGTCATGGTGGATAATAGTTCATCTACATTCAAAAGGTTTGCCACGCCGGTACAGACTGATAGAAGGCCGAAAACAAGCACAATCAGGACCCCTTCCTTTTCTTTCCTTATAAACCATGTTATGAGGATAAAGAGAAATCCGAAAATTATTCCCAGCAGGAAAGAACCGGATATTTGAAGCAAAGGTTTTAGGATGGTAGTTGACAGGCTGAAAGCTTTATGGAGCACAAATGCCTGAGCTATGACAACGGTTATGCTGTAATTTATAATCCCCATGACATCATCCGACGCCCCTACGCTTAAGATAGTCGATGTTACAGGCCCTTTTGCGTTGTACTGATGGCTTACGGCGAGCATCGGCGACGGATCTGTGGGAGAACCGAGGCAGCCCATAAGAATACTTAGCGGTATAAAAACGCTTATCCATGTGCCTCCCTGCACATGAACGAGAAAAGGGGAAACGATAAGAAAGCCCGCGACAAGAGCTATTAGCGCGAATTCGGCTTCGAAAAGCGTTATATAAAGAATGGATTTCCCGAGAGCTTTTAACTGTGAATAAACAAGTGTTCCTCCGATGGAAAAAGTAATGAATGCGAGAGAAATATTTGTTATAAGGTTTGTATGGTTTACAGCGTCTTTCGGTATGAAATTAAAGACAGTCGGGTTCAGAAGAACACCCGCCAGAAGATACCCCGTGACTTTGGGCAGGTTCATTTTTGTGGCTATTTCACCGAAGACAAAACCGCCGAACAGAACCAGGCCAACGATAAGAATAGGGTCCATATTAAATCTCCCTCTGAATGTTAAATAGCAAACATGGAAATAACTAATCTTGTTTTTTAGACGAATTTATTTTATATTACTTGGTATAAAAAAACACTAAATTTTATAATTATGATAAAAATCTTTCATCTGGCGCAGCTATCTTTATTTGTTTTTCTTGCCTTCTTCCTGTTGGGATGCAGGACTCTCAGGGCTCCTGAAACGCCTTATGAATCCTGGCAAGCCCCTGAGTGGGCAAAACCTACCGAAGTAAAAGATGGTTTCTGGACATCTATAAGGGCAAGAAAACTTGATACGGATGAACCCCTGACGCTTTCCGAACTGGTGGCTATTTCTTTTGAAAACAATCCCGCTACGCGCCAATACTGGCAGGCGGCAAGGGCTAAGGAAGCCGGATTGAGCCAGGCGCGAAGCAAATGGTATCCGCAAGCCGATGTTTCGGCTCAGGTCGGCCGCCAGAAACAGCAGTTCAATGAAGGCCCGACTACGGATGTGACGACTTACGGCCCCGAGGCTGATATCACATACCTTATTCTTGATTTCGGCGGCAGGAACGCCGAGGTAGAAGGCGCGCTGCAGGAACTGCTTGCTTCCAATTTCCAGTTTAACCAGTCTATACAGGATCTTCTGCTCGAAGTTGAAACGGCTTATTATACTTTTTTCAGCGCGCAGGCCGCGGTTAATGTCGCCGAGGCAGATGTTGCTGATGCCAGGACGGCGTATGTAGTGGCCCAGCAGAAATTCGAGGCCGGCCTTGTCACAAGGCTGGATGTCCTGCAGGCGAAATCAAACCTTGATGATGCCCTGTATTCTCTTGAAGACGCTAAAGGAAATGAGAAGACCGCTAAAGGCAACCTCGCGAAAGCGATAGGGTTTTCGGCAGATACGGATTTTTCTATAGCTCCTCCTAAGAATGCCGTCCCGCGCGAAATCAAAACGGAGGAAATAACGGTGTTAATAGACCAGGCCCTGGAAAACAGGCCTGATATAAGCTCTCTCAAAGCCAGTGTCCGCGCGAAAGAAGCCGCTGTAAGGTCGGCTAATTCAGATTTGTGGCCGTCTATAACCGGAGGCGCTTCGGCTGACAAGAACTGGCATCATGATTATGAGCTGGACAATAATACCCGGGACAATGAATATATGGGTTATATAAAAGTGGAATGGGATGTCTTCGACGGATTTTACAATCTGAGCAGGAAACGCCAGGCCCAGGCCGAAGCGGAACAGGAAAAAGCAAACCTTATTCAGGCTGAAATAGACGCAAGTTCCGACGTCTGGATTAAGTTTTACAGTTATAAAACAGCTGTGTCTAAACTGGTTTTCAGCGAAGCTTTCCTCGCCAGTTCCAAAGAATCTTACGAGCTTGCCCTTGAAGGGTACAGCGCCGGATTGAAGGATATACTTGATTTGCTTGACGCGCAGGCAAAATTATCGGACGCGAGAAGCAAATTGGTAGATTCCAAAAAAGGGCTTTTTATAGCCGTCGCGGAATTAGCTCACGCTACGGGCGCGCTGGGGTCTTTTAACGAGAATATATCCGATTAGTTCTCAGGGAGGTGAATAGATGCATCTCAAAAAAGGAAGATTATTATGGATAATAGCGCTTGCGGTCGTGCTTATATTGGTGTTTAAAAGTTGTTCAAAGAAAAAGCCGGTTCCCCAGGTTCACCCGAGACCGGTCCGGATGGTGGCTGCGGTCGAAAAAGATATTCCCGTCTATATTAATTCTTTCGGGACGATAAACTCCTATTATGATGTCAATATTCAGGCGCGCGTTACCGGAGAAGTAATGGCTGCCCATTTCAAAGAAGGCGACGATGTGAAACAGGGCGATTTGCTTTTCAGCATAGATGTCAGGCCTTATGAAGCCGAGCTTGAAAAAGCTCAGGCAACGCTTGCCGAAGATCTGGTTGATTTAAAGTTGAAACAGGATACTCTCGAAAGAAACAGAAAACTTATGGAGAAAAACCTTATCTCCAAGCAGGATTTTGAGACGTATCAATCGAACGCCGCCGCCGCGGAAGCCAAAGTCAGCCTCGACCGCGCCGCGGTTGACCAGGCTAAACTGAATGTCGAATTTTGTTCTATATGTGCTCCCATAAACGGAGTGACGGGCAAGCGCCTTGTTGACCCGGGCAATATTGTTTCGGCCAATACGGGCCCGACGCTTGTGAATATCAGGATGATAGATCCTATTTTCATTGACTTTACGATATCCGAAAAAGATTTCCCGGAAGTGCATAAGCAGATGAAGCAGGGAACACTGGGTGTTACAGTCAAGCCTGCGGGCGATGAAAAGACATACGAAGGAAAACTCACGCTTGTAAATAACGCTGTCGATCCGCAGACCGGGATGATTCTGCTGAGAGCGGAGATACCTAACTCCGATAAAACCCTTTGGCCCGGACAGTATGCCACAATCCGTTTGGTCGTGCGTACGGAAAAAGATGCGGTGCTTGTGCCCGTGACCGCCGTTCAGTTCGGGCAAAAAGGCATGTATATGTATATTGTCACGGATAAGAACACCGCCGAATTAAGAGATAATATTGTGGTGGGTCTCCAGCAGGACGATAATCTGGTTATAGAAAAAGGCGTCTCTCCGGGGGAGAAGGTTGTCACTTACGGGCAGTTGGGGTTGAGGGACGGAATCCCTGTTATGGATCTTGACAGCCAGAGCGCCGTTGAAGGAAGCGCCCCCGGCGCCGCGAAGGGAAAAGATAAGAAGAAAAAGGCTTCAGCCGGGAAATAATAATGGTTTTCTCTGAGATATTTATACGCCGCCCCATAATGACAGTTCTGGTCATTGTTTCTATATCTCTTTTCGGCCTTTCGGCGTATTTTGCCCTCCCGATAAGCGATTTACCTTCGGTAGATTATCCGGTTATAACGATTACCGTAACGTATCCCGGGGCCACGCCTTCGATAATGGCGTCTTCCTGCGCATCGCCTCTTGAAGATGAGTGTATGCAGATTCCCGGCCTCGAGACGATTATTTCCGATAACACGCCGGGCGTAACCACGATAACGCTTAGTTTTGAACTCGACAAAAGCGTTGATTTGGCCGCGCCGGATGTCCAGGCTGCGATTTCCAGGGCTCAAAGCAACCTGCCTTCCGATTTGCCTCAACCGCCGACTTATGAGAAAACCAACCCTTCAGACCAGCCCATAATATATATCCTGCTTCGGTCGGAGACAATGACACGGGGGGATTTATACGATTACGCGCATAAGACAATCGGGCAGCGAATCAATATGATAGAAGGGATTTCAAAAGTTGACATTTACGGCGCAAAAAGATCGATAAGGGTTCTTGTAGATCCCGACAAACTTGCTTACCTGGGCCTGGGGTTTGACGAAGTAGCTCAGGCGCTGAACGCGTCCACGGTAACAATCCCGGGAGGGGATTTAAACGGCAAATACAGGACTTTTTCCATAGAGCCGCAGGGCCAGCTTACCGAGCCTGCTGAATATGATGAGCTGATAGTAGCTTATAGAAATAACGCGCCGATACGCCTGAAAGATATAGGGGAATGCGTCGACAGCATACAAAACGATGTCATAAATTTTATGTACGGCAATAAGGAAAGAGGAATAAAACCGGGAGCGATTTGCGTAGCCGCGACCAGGTCTTCAGGCGCGAACACCGTAGCCTTGTCGAAAAAAGTGCGAGAGCTTCTTGATGAGATAGAGCCGACGCTTCCGGGAGCGCTGGAAATAAATGTGTTTTATGACCAGGCGGTTCAGATAAAGGAATCTGTCGAGGACGTTAAAACCACTATAGTTATAGCGCTTGCCCTTGTTGTGATGATTATTTTTCTTTTCCTCGGCCGTGTTACGGATACGCTTGTCCCTTCAATGGTTTTGCCTACGACTCTTTTATGGACGTTTCTGGTTATGTTTGCCGCGGGTTTCAGCCTCGATAACCTTTCTCTTATGGCGCTTACCCTGTCGGTTGGCTTTCTTGTTGACGATGCCATAGTTGTGCTTGAGAACACAGTCCGCCATATTCAGGCGGGCAAAAAACCTTTTGAAGCCGCAATAAAGAGCATGAAGGAAATCACCGGCACGGTCATCTCGACGAGTTTTGCCCTTGTGACGGTTTTTATACCGCTTGTTTTTATGAGCGGTGTTGTAGGACGCAACTTTAAGGAGTTTGCCTTAACGGTTGTTTTCGCCATTATATGTTCCACCATTATGGCTTTGACATTGACGCCGATGATGTGCGCGAGAATGCTTCAGAGCGCCAATAAAGCCAAAACCAGGCTGGAAAAATTCACCGATAATTTTGTCGGGAGCCTTATCAACTGGTATATAAGCCCGCTCAAATGGGTTTTGTCTCATCGCTATACGGCTCTTCTTGGAGGCGTGGCGTGTCTTGTGGGAATCATGTGGCTTTTTACGGTTCTTCCCAAGACATTTATGCCTATCGGGGACAGCGGACTTTTCTTCGGGCAGATGCAGGCGCTTCTGGGCACTTCAACCGATGAAATCCGGTCTTTTCAGGATAAGGTTAATGGGATAATCTCCGAGAACCCCGCTATTGAAGATATGTTTACCGTAACAGGAAAGCAAACCGGCGCTGACCAGAGCACCGGTATGGTTGTCGCGACCTTAAAACCCTTAAGCGAAAGAAAACCTATAGAGCAGGTTGTCCAGGAAATCAACAAATCCCTTAGGCCGCTTTCGGATCTGGGTTTTGTTTATCTTATGCCCCTTCCTTCTCTTGAATTAAGCACAGGCGCCGAGAGTACGGCCACAGGAAGCCAGTATTCATATGTCTTATCCGGACAGAACCGGGATGAAGTCTATGAGGCGGCGATTAACCTCCAGGATAAAATGGAGGAACTCCCGTACTTTTCCGGTATTCAGAGCAGCGTAAAAATCGATTTGCCCAGGTTGAATGTACATATCGACCGGGATCGCGCTTCCTCTCTCGGCATTACAGCCGCGGATATTGAAAATACGCTTCTTTACGCTTTCGCAAAGGGAAAGACGACCCTGTATCTTACCGATATAGACCAGTACTGGGTTATGCTTGAAGCTATAGACGGATTCAGGCGGGAACCGCAGGATCTTGATCATATATATGTCCGCTCTAAAACAACCGGCAAGCTTGTCCCTTTAAGTGTTATTGCCGAATGGGAACAGGATGTCAGCCCCCAGAATGTTCCCCACCATAATCAGCTGAATGCGGCGACGATTTCATATAATCTGGCGCCGGGAGTCGCGCTCGGGGATGCGACAAAAGCGATTAACCAGTTTGCCGAAAAAATTTTACCGCCGACTGTTATGGGGGCAATGCAGGGCCAGGCGCAGGAATTTGAGGAAGCGGTGAAAAGCCTGACGGTGTTGATGATTGTAGCAGTGTTGATAATGTATGTTATTCTCGGTATTTTGTATGAGAGTTATATACATCCCTTAACTGTCCTGACAACATTGCCGCCCGCGGCTTTCGGGGGGCTGCTGACGCTTTTTCTGTTCAGGGCCGAACTTTCTATGTACGCGTATATCGGGATTTTTATGCTGCTTGGCATCGTATCGAAAAACGGGATTATGATGGTTGATTTTGCGAAACAGAATATGGAAGAAGAAAACATGAACGCTTTTGACGCGATATTCAATGCCTGCAAGACGAGGTTCCGCCCCATACTTATGACAGGGGCCTCAACCATAATAGGCGCTATGCCCATTG
The DNA here is from genome assembly GCA_016933315.1 of Candidatus Auribacterota bacterium. Classification (GTDB taxonomy): domain Bacteria; phylum Auribacterota; class UBA6266; order UBA6266; family UBA6266; genus UBA6266. The sequence goes on along the minus strand of JAFGBE010000079.1, from coordinate 2,684 downwards.
CGCTCGGCTTCGGAGCCGACGGAGCCGCCAGGCGGCCGCTCGGCCTGATTATTGTAGGCGGCCTTGCGTTTGCGCAGGTTGTGACATTGTTTATTACGCCGGGGCTGTTCCTTTATATGCAGGATATCCAGGAGAAATTCCTTGATAGATTTGAGCTGTCCAGATCCGACGCATCAAGGAAAAAAGAAGAAAAAACATTACAGGAGTGAGTTATGCAGGAATTAATTTTCAAGTTTGAGAAATTGATTGTAATAGTACTCTTGGTCCTTATGATAGTCACGGTTCTTTCTTCGACGCTGGATCTCGGCTGGATTATCATAAAAAAACTGCTCGAACCGCCTTTGCTGATGCTTAACATCAAGGAAGTGCTGGAAATATTCGGGTTTTTCTTTATGATTCTTATTGCCATTGAAATACTTGAAACGATAAAAAGTTATGTCACGGGCGACAGGATGCATGTTGAAGTCGTGTTTTTAATAGCTATGATAGCCGTTGCGCGGAAAGTTATCATCCTTGATGTGGATACTATGCCGCCCACTGTTTTACTTGGGATAGCAGCCGTGATATTTGCCCTGGCAAGCGGTTACTATCTTGTGAAGTACATACATATTAAAGATGGTTCTTTTAAGGACAAGAGCGGCTTAAGGTAAATATTCTTTTGTTTTAAGTTCTTCGACGGCGTTGAGCATATCTTCTGTATTGGCTGCTTTTGAGGCTTTTTCCCTCAGGATTTTTGCTTTTTTGAAATTCCGCGAATACCATGCGAAAAATTTCCGGAAGACAGCCACGCTTTTTTTCTCGCCGTAAAAATCCTTTAGAAGGCTCAAGTGCTCCTTCATAGTGTCTGTTATTTCGGCCGCCGTCGGGGGAGGCGGGAGAAGTCCTTTCCCCAGGTATTTCTCTGTCGCCCCGAATATCCAGGGGTTGCCCAGCGCGCCCCTCGCTATGGTAACAGCGTCACACCCGGTTTCATCAAACATCTTTTTTATCATTTGCGGGCTTACATTGTCTCCGCTGGCTATGACCGGGATCCGGACTGCTTTTTTCACTTCCTTTATGATTGTGTAATCGACCTTTCCCGCGTATCCCTGGACTTTGGTCCGGCCATGCAGGAAAACCGCTTTTGCCCCGGCCCGTTCCGCCTGTGTGGCAATGTGGACCGCATTGACGCTTCCCTCATCCCAGCCGGAACGTATTTTCAAGGTCACAGGCACATCCGTGTTTTCGATGACCACTGAGAGCTGTTCTATAAGTTTGTCGGGGTTCTTAAGCAGTCCTGCTCCCTTGTTTCTCGAAGACACTTTGCCGACAGGGCATGCTGCGTTAAAATCCAGCACGTCAAATTGGAAGCCTTTAAGAATTTTTAATGAATCTTTCAGGATGGCGGGTTCATCGCCCAGAATCTGGACCCCGAGGGGCTTGTCATCCCGGCTGGATTCAAGCATTTTCAGGGTGTTTTTGTTTTTATAGTACATGGCCCGCGTGCTTATCATCTCGGTAAAAGCGAATTTGCAGCCGTATTTCCTTGAGATTAAGCGGAAAGGCAGGTCGCTGACTCCCGCAAGAGGAGCCAGCATAAGGTGCGAATCAATAACTGTATTACCTATTTTTAACATAGCCGGTTGCCATAAGAGCCGTTTTATTGTATCATAATAGGCCGGTGATTATTTAAGGAGATTAAATGAGAAGGATTGTGTTTGCGCTTGTTCTTGTGCTGCTGGTCTCGGGGGAGTTATGTTTTGCCGGAGACAGGTGCAGGAAACTTCAGAGTGAAGATTCCGATGGCGCCCGCTCCGGAGGGATAAAGAATAAAGGCAATATGACGGCAAAAACCTATAAGGGCTACGCGGTCGCGAATAATTCAAAGTCCCGCAAAAGGATGCAGCAGGAGATTACGGAAAGAAGAACTTTAAGGCGCAGCATGCGCGATGAGTAAACAGTGATCAGGCCTGTTTTGCGATCCTGTCATTCCTGTAATAGATGCCGATATCCACGGAAACCATAAGTATATTCAGGATAAAAAGCACTATTATCACGTCGTAATTGTAGAATATCTTGTAAATAGCCCCGGAAATATATCCCAGAAGTATTATGTAAAGGAAAAAAGGGCTTTTCCCTTCATTCCTTTCTGATTTATAGGATTTCCAGATGGAAACGGGCCATGCGGCTCCGAAACATAGAAGCATAACGGCTTCGAATATCATGAAGCTTTCTCCGGGGGTTTATTTGAAAAGGGACTTAAGCTTGTTCACCGTGTCTTCTTTTATGTCTTGCGAAGAGCTTTCCTCTTGCGCCGCCGGCGCGGCTGTTTCGGATTTTTTGTCGAACAGGCCTTTAAGGTAATTTTCACCCTGCTTTTTCAGGTTTTCCGTAACATTTGATAAATAAGGTTTAATTATTTTGAGAAGGGATTCCTCAAAGCCTTTGAATTCGGGGTTCTCGGTAGTGCCGGTAATTTTAAATCTCAGCTCAAAAGGATTAACCTGGTTTACGGCATCGCAGATAACCGGCATGGGAATCATATTTACGGCCAGATCCGCGTTATTGCGCGGAGCGATTTCGTGGCCGCTCAACTTCAGCGAATTTTCCGAATCAAGGGTGATACCGGTTATCTTTGTTGCTGAGTCGATATCAATTTTCCCTTTATTTATTGTTACCGGCAGTGAATCCCCGAAGATAAAGAT
>JAFGBE010000078.1 GCA_016933315.1 Candidatus Auribacterota bacterium | reverse complement strand
GGCTCTCCCTGGGCGCCTAACCCGCTATCGAGATAAGCTCTGACAACCGCCGCCGTGCCTTCGGGCCTTAAAGTAACAGACCTGTCGCCCTTATCGTTAAAAGTATACATCTCCTTCTTCACGATATCCGTCTGCTTTCCCACGCCCCTTTCGAACAGCTCTGTCTTCTCAAGAACAGGCGTGCGTATCTCGCCGAATCCGTACAAACCGCACACATCCCTGACAGTCTTCTCCACAAGCTGCCAGGCGGCGGCGTCAGCCGGCAATACATCATACATACCTTTTAGAATATTTATTTTCATTTTTCTGGTTCAACAGCTTAGCAGTTCAATAAGCATAAAATAAAAAACAAGACCACCCAACCATTCAACTGTTGGACTATTTAACTATCCTCTCTTATAGACGGTAATGTTAAACTACGGCGTCAAATAAGTCAAAAGAAAAGTAATCTCTCTTAAATACCTGCCTCTGCGCCGGGGAGGATAAAAAAACCCCCCGGCTATCCGGAGGGCTTTTTATTAAAGACAATTTATTATTGCTATACTACATAGGTTTTTCAACCAATTTTTTCATTATCCTCCCGGGCTTAAAATAAGCTACTTTCTTGGCCGGAATGGTAACCACTTCCTGGGGCTTATTGGGATTTCTTCCTGTCCTTGATTTCCGGTGTTTTACGGTAAAAACACCAAAATTACGCAGCTCTACATTTTCACCTTTCTGCAGGCTTTCTATAATATAATCCAAAGTCTTCTGTATCACATCTTTTACCGCTATCTGCGATACCCCGGTTTCTTTTGAAATCCTTACAACCAATTCTCTTTTCGTTGTGTTTGGCATAAAACTCCTCCTAAAATATATCAGTGTTCATCTGAGTAAGACAGAAATATAACACGCAGCAACTAAAAGCGTCAAGGTTTTTTAAGTGTTTATCCTACGAAAAAACTTTATGCAACCCCTTGGCATTTCTTCAATTAATCACTATCTTTTTCCTTTTAACAAACGGTTTTCCCGCTCAACAGGCCATTCGCTGAAGGCCAATATAAAAATAAGCACCACATTGGCTACGGGAACAAACATCAGAAGGCTTAACGCCCCCGGGTAACCTGTCTTGGAGATTATGCGCCACCATATTACAACTACAAGAACAATCATCCCCAGCAGGAGGATAATCATAGAGTAGACCATCAACCCCATGCCGTTTGCCAGAATCTCTTCGTTCATGCTACACCTCCGCGCGCCGTTAAGAAAGCCGACTTGTTTCCCTGCAGGACAACAACAAGCAGGACGATATCTATAACCATGCCGAAGACCCCGGCAAAATTCATTAAAATCATCATGAAACTCAGCGACATGGACATAATAACAAGCCTGACCGCATTGATAAATATAAAAATGCCCACAGCGGCATAGAATATTTTTAAAGCGCCCGTCTTCAACTGCAGCATGCCTATCGCAGCAAACAGGTACAAGCCTCCCGCTAATGCGCTTAATACACCTGTAATGAGGCAGAACTTCGGGTACCAATCCGGCATCTTATAAAAATTTTTGAATGTTTCGGTTATCTGCTTCTTTGCCGCCGCATCGTTTGCGTCTTTAGCCGGGGCATTTTCAATAGACAGGAATATATCCTTCTGGAAATCCATAATCGCGGGCATTATCATTGTCTGCCCCGCGCCTATAATCCTGAAACAAGCAACGATTATGCCCAATATCCCCACGACGGTAACCCAGACAGGCCTGTTCATAAAACCTCCTCAAGTCTTCCTTTTGAACCATACTGTATTTTCTCCGAGCAGGCTCGTGACATCTTTTATAAATTGATCCGAAGGTTTTACATAAAAACCTTTGCCGGAAAGCATGTTCACTTTGCCGCCGGAAGATATGTTCAGTGCTATCTGCAGGGGTATCTTTCCTTTATGCCTGCTAATTATATCCCTCAACAACCCTATTTCGCCCTCCTTAAGGTTACCGGAAAACACTTCTATAACGACAGATTCGGTAAATCTTTCCCTTATATCGTCAAGATGTATTAATTCATCGGCTATTATTTTCGGGGTATCCTCTTTAAAGCTGACTTTCCCTATTACCATAACGGGCAGGTTTTTCTGTATAAGGTCGAAATTCCTGTCGTAGGCCGAAGGGAAGATGATGACTTCAGCATATCCTTTAAGGTCTTCAAGCTTTAACACAGCCATTCTTTCCTGCCTTTTCGTCATCATCCTTTTCATATTGGATATGATTCCGCCCACCATTACTTTGCCGTTGGATACGGCCTCGCCCAGGGTTTGAGTGTCCGCCGTAGAATACACTTTTATTATATCCTTATACTGAACTATCGGATGGCCCGATATGTAAAAACCCAGCAGCTCTTTTTCAAATGTCAGAAGCTCACTCTCATGAAATTCCTTAACCTGCGGAAGCATTTCGGTTTCAACAGTGACCGTTTCCTCGCCGAAAAGCGCCCTTTGCCCGTTCATCCTCTCTCTTTGCGCAATAGACGCTTCATTCAGCTTCATCTCGAGTGCCTTCAGAAGTTGTGACCGCGTATATCCCATGCTGCCAAAAGCGCCGCATTTTATAAGGCTTTCAACAACCTTCCTGTTTGTAGCCTTGGAATCCACACTGTTTAAAAAATGAGTCAAGGATACAAATTTCCCATGCTTTTTCCTGGCTCTTATTATTGATTCAACTGCAGTTTCCCCTACATTTTTAATCGCCGCGAGGCCAAAGCGAATATTGCCGCCCACAACAGTGAAACCTTTAAAACTCTCATTTATATCAGGAGGCAGGATTTCAATCCCCATATTTGAACATTCATCTATATATTTTACTATCTTATCCATGTCATTAAGTTCACTGGTAAGAACTGATGCCATATATTCCACCGGGTAATTCGCCTTCAGGTAAGCGGTCTGGTAAGCTATCATTGCGTATGCCTGGCTGTGCGATTTATTAAAGCCGTAACCGGCAAATTTTTCTATGTTATCAAAGATTTTTTCGGCCAGGCGCTTTTTGATATTATTCTTAACGGCGCCGCTGACAAATTTCTCCTTCTGGTTTTCCATTTCATCAACTTTTTTCTTTCCCATAATACGTCTGAGGATATCCGCTTCAGCAAGCGTATAACCCGCAACAGCATTTGCCGCCTGCATAACCTGTTCCTGATAGAGCATTATCCCGTATGTATCCATAAGAATCGGCTCAAGAAGGGGATGATCATATTTTATCGGAACTTTTCCATGTTTTCTCTGCACATAATCATCAAGCATGTTCATGGCGCCCGGCCTGAAAAGGGCAACAAGCGCATTAATGTCTTCCAGGTTCGATATGCCTATTCTTCTTGCAAGGTCCTGCATTCCCGCACTTTCAAGCTGGAATACTCCTATGGTATCAGCGTTGTTCAAAAGCTCGAAAGCTTTTTTGTCGTCGAGAGGGATTTCATCGATGTCAATTTTTTCGGATCTTGTTCTTTCAATAATCTTGATGCAGTTCTTTATAACCGTTAACGTCCTCAAACCCAGGAAATCCATTTTCAGAAGCCCGTTGCTGCCTACATCATTCATGTCAAACTGCGTAATGACTTCATCCTCTTTTCCTTTACAAAGCGGCACATAGTTGACAAGCGGCCTGTCGGAAATTACAACGCCTGCGGCATGGGTAGACGCATGCCTGTTCAAGCCTTCAAGCCTTAAGGCCATTTCAATAAGATCTTTTATTTTTTTATCTTTATCCACAACCTCTCTAAGCCGCGGTTCGCTCTTCAGGGCATCTTCAAGTTTGACTTTAGGCCCTTCGGGAACAAGCTTTGCCAGTTTATCAACATCAGCGTAAGGCATATTCATAACCCTGCCGACATCCCTTACCACAGCCCTTGCTTTCATAGTCCCAAAAGTGATTATCTGCGCAACACTGTCTTTGCCGTATTTATTGGATACGTATTCTATCAATCTTGCGCGGTCCTCATCCGCTATATCTATATCGATATCAGGAGGAGATATCCTGTCGGGATTGAGAAACCTTTCGAAAAGAAGTTTGAACTTTATGGGGTCAACATTCGTTATACCGAGCACATATGCAACTATACTTCCGGCAGCAGAACCTCTTCCCGGCCCTATCGGAATATCATGTGTCTTGGCATAATCTATAAAATCCCACACTATAAGGAAATAACTGATAAAACCCAGTCTTTCTATAATGCTGAGTTCGTGTTCCATTCTGTCTTTTATTTCAGCGGTGATCTCCTTATACCTTTTTTTCAGGCCGCTTTCGCATAATTCCCGCAGGTAATGGCTTTCGTTTTCCCCGCGTGGAGGAGAAAAAGCCGGATAATGATAGGTTTTTTCGAGAGAAAGCTCGAGGTTGCAGCGTTCCGAGATAACCATTGTATTCTCAACGGCATCCGGATATTCTTCAAAGAGTTTTTCCATTTCGCCGGCACTCTTCAGGTAAAATTCTTCCGTAGCCATTTTCATCCTGTTTTCATCATCCAGCGTCATCCCTGTCTGTATGCCCAGGAGGATCTCATGTGCTTTTGCGTCTTCCCTGTCAACATAATGGACATCGTTAGTCGCCACCACGGGTATACCTGTTCTCCCGGAAAGTTCTTTCACGGCCTTATTGACTTTCTGCTGTTCATCAATATAATGATTCATCATTTCCAGGTAAAAATTGTTCTTGCCGAAAATATCCGAATATTCTCCGGCAATCTCCATGGCCCTGTCCATGTTTCCGTCAATTATCTCACTTGCAATCTCGCCTTTCAGGCAACCGCTCAAGCCTATAAGGCCCTGGCTGTGCTTTCTCAGAAGCTCTTTATCTATTCTGGGCTTGTAGTAATAACCCGACAGATAGGATTCGGAACTTAAAACGAGGAGGTTGTGGTAGCCTACCTCATCTTTTACGAGTATTGTTAAATGATAGGAATTGTTTTTGCGTTTATCCAGCTTCTTCTCAAGCCTTGAGCCGGGTGCGACATACAGTTCGCTTCCGATAATCGGCTTGATGTTTTCGGATAACGCCTGCTTGTAGAATTTTATTACGCCATGCATATTTCCATGGTCTGTAACGGCCAAAGCCGGCATCTTCAGAGATGCGGCTTTTTTTATCATTTTTTCTATGCTGCACGCCCCGTCAAGAAGGCTGTATTCCGAGTGCACATGAAGGTGGACAAAGTTTGATTTCTTACTCATTTTCCTGCTTTATTTTCTTGTTTTCATTGATGGAGCCGCAACGGGGACACCTGGAATATTCCTCTTCAACATCATATATATAGACAAAAGCACAAATCGGACACCTGCATGTCCTTTTGATCTGGGGATTGACCCTTTTTACCTTAAATCTGTATTCGAAAAAAATCCAGGCAAAAAGCACCAATCCAAGGGTCAGGCACAAATAGATTATAAAGGCTGTCGAAATATCCACTTTAATCATTCAGACGCTCACTTAACGGTCGCGGGATGAGTATCGATGCTGCCCCATTGAAGCGAATCAGTTGTCCTGTCTTCCTTAAAAATCCAGTTCTGAATAGAATCAACCCATAACTGGTCAATATTCCTGTTCCCGCATGATTTTTCCACAATAACATATTTAACTTCTCCCGAAGGAGTCACCCAGAACTTCAGCCGTATCATATTCAGGTCAGAGTAATCCTTGAAATCAGCGGGCAATTCCGGATATTTTATTTTTACGATTTCTCTCTCTTTTATAGGTCCGGACACCAGCGAATTTCTCTGTTTCGTCGCAGAAATAAAATCCTTTACCGCCTCCTCATCCACTATGGAAGGAGCAAAAACATCTTTTGCCTCCATCCCAAGCTTTATATTAAACTCAGGCTTGGGCAAGACCTCTGTAACGGCGGATGGGAGTTTTTTTCCCCTCGTTTTCAGGCTTTGAGGCTCATTGTCCCAGATAACAACCTGATGACCAAATTGAATTTCGGAATCCAGCACTTTCTTAGAAAAACCGGATCTTGTCGGCATTGAAAAAAGGTTATAATCGCTCTCATTCAGAATATCCGTTATTTCCGGTTTATCCATAGTCAAAGGTATGCCTGTAAGAGAAACTTCCATAGGTATCCTCTGTTTCAGATAAAAAGGGTCCTTCCTGATACTAATCACAAGAAAACCGGCAAAATGCCAGATCAATGAAAGTATAAGCGCCTGAATAAAAATTTTATCTTTAAAAACCATGCTCATATAAATAAGGAAGAGGATAATTCCGCCCGGTAACTCTTATTTATCTTTCTTCGGTTTTGTCGCAATGGCAAGCCGCTTTATACCGGCGTCCTTGATTTCGCCCATAATCTTAACAACCAAGCCGTGGTTAACCCTTTCATCGGCTTTGATTATCACAATTCTTTCGGGAGTCCTCTTTGCTATTGGCCTGAGTTTTATGGAAAGGCTCTCCTCATCCACTTTCTCATCGTTGAGAAGAATTGTCTTTTCCGATGTTATGGTAACAATTATATTCTCTTCGGGCTGGGCGTCACTGACCTTGGAATCCGGAAGGTTGACTTTTATACCCGGCTGGAGAATAAATGTCGAAGAAAGCATAAAAAATATTATAAGCAGAAAAACCACATCTATAAGCGGGGTTATATCCAGCTTCCCCTTTTCAAGAACTGTAGTTCTTTTAAACTTCATACTCTTCTCCCCGTTCCGACAGAATATTGACTAACTCAGTTGCGCTTTTTTCCATGTCCAGGACAAGGCTGTCAACACGGCTCACCAGGTAGTTATAAGCAACATATGTGGGGATAGCCACTGTCAATCCTCCCGCGGTAGTTACCAGGGCTTCCCAGATGCCTTTGGCAAGGTCAGCCGGATTCACAATACCCGAAGCCATGTGTATCTCCTGAATTTTCATAAAAGCCCTTATCATCCCCGTAACTGTGCCGAGAAGCCCCAGCAGCGGTGTAACATGCGCAATCGTAGCCAGAACGACAAGATTTTTCTCGAAGCGGGGAACTTCATGGAGACCGGCGTCTTCAATGGCTTCCTTTATGTCTTCTTTGGTTTCCGAATGCTTCAACAGCCCGGCCCTCACTATGTGGGCAACGGGACCGGGGGTTTCGTCGCAGATGGAAATCGCTTCGGTGATTTTTCCTTTTTTAATTATATTCCTGATGCCCACCATAAATTTTTCCGTGTCAATCTGGGCTCTGTGAAAATGGAAAAGCCTTTCAGTAAAAATTGTCAGCGCAAGAACCGAACAAAGGCCTATCAAGACCATCAACGGCCCGCCCTTCATCACTATCTCTAACATTTATTCCTCCTTCCGATTCCAAGATACGATTATATCATTTTTACACTTCATATAAAGCATCATAATAACCACGCTAAAACCCGAAAAACCCGCCTTTCCTTCTTAATTCGGCAATTCTGTTTGCCGCATCTCCGCTCATGGCGTTGTTTTCGTCTATCACCTTTTGATATATTTTTATGGCTTCCTTATACTTCCCCATATCTTCGTATTTTTCGGCAGCTGAATAAGCGGCTTTCGAAAACCACTGGGCGATTTGCGGGTAGCCGTACACCACCATAATGTAACGGTCAATAGCCTCCTCATTGCGGCCGAGTTTCTCATAGCAACGGCCTATTTTGTAATACGACTGGGCCACCAGTTCGGCATTGTTGCAGTCAAGAACCGAAGTGTATTCTTCAGCCGCTTCCTCAAATTTGCTCAGGCTGAAGAGACAATCCGCAATTCTTCCTTTCGTTTCATTAACCAGATAATTATCCTTCACTTCCAGAAGGCTGTTAAAAACATCCAGCGCCTCGCTGAACTTAATCTGGGCCGCCAGGCTGTCTCCCATAAGGAATTTCCCTTCTATCACGAAATCCCCTTCCGGGTATCTTTCCAGAAGCACTTTCAATATCCTTTCCGCATCTATATAATCCCCGTTTCTAAACGCGCTTTTCGCCGCCCAGAACATAGCATCGTCGGCAAGCTTGGAATCGGGAAACTGCTCAAACAGTTTGGTATATATTTCCCTCGACGACTTAAATTCATCCATGTTGTAACGTTTCTCCCCAAGCCAGAACATAACTTCGGCCGTAATTGGAGAATCGGGGTATTTAACCACATATTCTTCAAATATTTTGCTCGCCTGTTCAATATTGCCCATCTGGCTGTAACACCAGGCTCGTTCATATTCCGCCCTGGCAATAAGGGAACTGTCCGGAAATTTTTCGACCATCTTCGAATAGTAATCAAGCGAGTTCTGATAATCACCCATAGCATAATAAGTGGCCGCTATCCGGAACATAGCCATATCTTTCAGGTCGGAATCGGGAAACGCCTCAAGCAGCTTAAAATAAGCGCTCAGCGCCTCTTCAAATTTGCCGCCGTTAAAATTCGACATACCTATCCTGTACTGTGCATTATCCGAAAACGAACTCTGCGGATATTGCGCAATAAGAGCTTCAAAGGCACCTTTGGCCTTATCGAAATCTTCCAGTTTATAATAGCACCAGCCTATCTGGAACAAGGCCTGGTCGGATTTGCCGCTGTTTGAATAGTCACTTAAAACTTTTTTATAGCTTTTTATCGCTTCTTCATAATCACCGAGGAAATAATACGCATCCCCTATTTTCAGCTGGCAGCCGCCTTTGAATTCAGGATCACTGCTGCTCTCTCTGGCCCTTTTAAAGTTATCTACAGCATTCAGGTAATCACTCTGCCTGAAATAGGACCAGCCAAGCCCGTTGTAGAAATCCGGGATCTTAGGGCTTCCGGTGTATTTATTAGTCAACTCCTTAAAAAAGTCTTCCGCTTTTTCATATTCGCCGGTTTCCAGATAAGATTCAGCCAGCCAGTATTTTGCCTTTTCAACATCCTCATCATTCTGGAAATTTTTTATAAACGTTTCCAGCTGCTCTATAGCAACCTTATAATCCGCAAGAATATAGCTGCCTTCCCCTGTCCTCAGGACCGCATCTTTTAAATATTTCGAGTTCGGATAATTTTTGGTGATAAGAGAAAACCTTTCAATAGATTTGTCGTATTCCTTCAATTCCCAGTAGGAAGTAGCTATCAGATACAGACAGTCCGAAGACCACTCTTCGTCTTTTTCTTTTTCGTACGCCTTTTCAAGGTAATCTACAGCTTTGGAATATTTCTCAGAAGCCAGGCTGACCTTGCCCATCCACAGCAGCGACTCCACAGCTTCAGGCGAATCAGGAAATCTTGTTATAACATCCTTAAAATTTTCTTCGGCAAGAGAATAATTTTTCAGGTTATATTGCATAGCCCCTATATCAAGCAGGCTCTTGGACAGCAGTTCGCTGTCAGGAAATTTTTCTATAAGCGTTTTTAAGAAATTTATCCCTTTATCATATTCCCCGAGCTGGTAATAACACCAGCCGAGAGAATAGCAAGAATAGGAAAGATAAGAACTTTCCGCATATTCGCTGAGGAGCGTCCTGTAAGACGATATAGCCGCTTCGTATTCTTTCTGCTTGAGATATGATTCGCCAAGCCAGTACAGCATGGAATCCCTGAATTCCCTGTCGTGATGCTTGACAAACCTCTGCAACAGGTTGATAGCGTTGTCATATTCGCCGTTATAGTAATAGCATTCCCCCAAAAGTGTCACAGCCTCTCTTCTGTTTTCCGCTGTAGGATAAGTGGCTATATATCTCTGCAACTGTGTTGCGGCGGCTGAATATAACCCGTCTGCATACGCGGCCTTTGACACTTCAAAAAGCTCTTTCGCCCTCGAAGTCTCTGAAGAAAAAGCAGGGCAAACAGGATGTATAAGAAATATCAGGATGCCTATCAATAAAATTTTTCTGGGAAACATTTAAGATACTTCCTTCTGAATCCTCTTTATGTTTACAGTTTTGCCTGTTTTTTCGTCAATACGGAAAACCGCCCCGCAAACCTTAAGGTTTCTCTCGGCAACGCCGAATACCGCAGGTGTCTGTGTTATAAATCTTTTCAACACCGCCTGTATGTCGCGCCCAAGCACAGATTCAAAAGGCCCTGTCATACCTACATCCGTAATATACCCCGTGCCCTTAGGAAAAACATTCTCATCAGCGGTCTGGACATGCGTATGGGTTCCGAAAATCCCGCTTACTTTCCCGTCCAAATGCCACGCCAGCGCTATCTTTTCCGAAGTGGCTTCAGCATGGATATCAACCATTATGACAGGGGTTTGTTTTGAGATTTGCTCGGATATATTAGACGCTGTTTTAAACGGACATTCAACAGTGCTCATAAAAACTCTGCCGATAAGGTTCATAACACCTATCTTTATCCCTCGCCCTACATCATAAACCCCAAATCCCTTTCCGGGAGCTGAATCGGGATAATTTGCGGGGCGCAGCAACCTTTCTTCCTTGTCGATTATTTCATAAACCGCTTTGTTTTTCCAGATATGGTCTCCAGTCGTGATAACATCCGCTCCGGCATCCAGAAGGAAAGCCACCACTTTGGGTGTAAGTCCGCTTCCTGCAGCCGCATTCTCGCCGTTAACTATGCAAAAATCAACGGCATACTCTCTTTTCAGGTCGGGAAAGACCCGCGCAAAAGACTCTCTTCCCGGCCTGCCTACAACATCTCCAACTGTTAAAATATTTATCATTATAGCCCCTAAACAAAAAGGATAAACCGTCTATGCCGCATATTCAATAAATATATAACTTCTATTTCGCGTATTCAATAGCTCTTGTCTCCCTGATAACAGTTACCTTGACCTGTCCGGGATATTAAAGCTCATCCTGAATTTTCTTCGTGATAATCCTGGCAAGCAGCACGGCTTCGGAATCATCGACTTTATCCGGTTCGACCATAACCCTGATTTCTCTTCCGGCCTGTATGGCATACGATTTTTCAACACCCCTGAATGAATTGGCAATCTCTTCAAGTTTTTCCAGCCTTTTGATATACGCTTCAAGCGTTTCCGACCTCGCACCCGGTCTCGCAGCCGAAATGGCGTCAGCAGCCTGCACAAGTATTGCAATCACGGATTTAGGGTCTTCATCGCCATGATGTGCAGCAATAGCATTTATCACGATTTCTTTTTCATTAAACTTCTTGGCAAGATCCGCACCTATCTGTGCGTGGGAACCTTCGACTTCATGATCAACAGCCTTGCCGATATCATGCAGCAACCCCGCCCTTTTCGCAAGCTGCACGTCTATACCGAGCTCGGAAGCCATGACGCCCATAATCGAAGCCACTTCTTTGGAGTGGTCGTAAACGTTCTGGCCATAACTCGTCCTGTATTTTAACCGCCCCAGCAGGCGTATCTCTTCCTGGTGAAGTCCGTGTATCCCTATATCGAATGCGATCTGTTCCCCTGCTTCGCGTATTTGTTCATCTATTTCCTTTTTAACCTTTTCAACCATCTCTTCAATCCTTGCCGGATGTATTCTGCCGTCGACAATTAACCTCTCAAGGGATATCCTGGCGATCTCCTTCCTTATATTATCAAAGCCCGAGAGTATTACCGCTTCGGGGGTGTCGTCAATGATGACATCAACGCCCGTCGCAGCTTCAAGCGCCCTTATGTTTCTCCCTTCTCTCCCTATAATCCTGCCTTTCATTTCGTCGTTAGGAAGAGAGACGGTAGATATCGTTGTTTCCGATACATGGTCAGCCGCGCACCGCTGTATCGCAAGGCTGATTATTTTCTTAGCTTCTTTCTCCGATTTATCCTTTGTCTCGGTCTCAACTCTCCTTATCAAGCTTGCCGCTTCATGCTTGACTTCATCCTCAAGGCTTGAAAGCAATATTTTTTTCGCTTCTTCCTTGCTTAAACCGGATATCTGCTGCAACTTGTTTTTTTGTTCTTCCATCAGGGATTCCATCTTTTTTATCTGTTCCTTCAGGTGCACATCTCTGTCGTTTATAGACTGTTCCTTCCTTTTTATCTCAGCATCCTTTTTATCGATGAAATCGACTTTCCTGTCCAGGTTCTCCTCTTTCTGCATAACTCTTTTCTCAAGGACAAGAAGTTCCTGCTTTCTTTCTTTTGTTTCCTTTTCAAATTCAGCCATAGCCCTGTGCATTTCTTCTTTAGCTTCTATTCTCGCTTCTTTTTTCTTGGCGTTGGCTTCTTTTTCCGCCTCATCGACTATCTTCCTGGCCTGCTGTTCATAGCTGTTCTTCTGCAATTTTGACATCAGTATTCTCAGCAGATAGCCAAAAACCAAAGCTCCGATAAATATCAGCAACACCACTATTATATGTTCCTTTATCATTTCAAACATCACGACACCTCCATATATTCCGCTATTATTTTGTTCTCTGTTTAACCGACTTTTATGGTCCTTTTTTCCGTAATTATTAAATTTACAGGCTCGTCATGCTCTCTTCCTCCTATATCATTTAATAATTGAAAATCAAACGCCACTCCTATCCTGAAAGCGCGTTTGTTGATCTTTTTCAAAAACCTGTCGTAATAACCCTTCCCTCTCCCTATCCTGTTCCCGTTCAAATCAAAGGCTATTCCCGGCAAAACCACGACATCGACAGCATCCGGATAGCTATGGGAACAGTTTTCCGCTTTGGGTTCATAAATACCATATACCCCCAATAGAAGCTCTTTATCCGGGCCGACTTTCCCTATCATCATATTCCCGCCGTTTTTGTCGCAGCGCGGCAAAAAAACGTTCTTTCCCGCAGACAACGCATTCTTAACAAGCACTTCCGTATTAACCTCATCCTTCAGAGAACTGAACAGCAGCACATTAGCCGCATTCTTATAATGGTATTCTCTTTCCAGCTTACCGCAAATTTTCAGCGACGCATTTCCCCTATCTATAAATATCCTGCCTTTTAAAGAGGATATCCATGCCCTCAGCCTTTTGATTCTGTTTTCCACTTTTTTAACCGCTCCGTTATTTTTTTCTCATAGCCGTTTTCGGTCGGCTGATAATAATTCTTTTTCCCGGGCAGGTAATCCTGCTTTACATAATGGCCGGGAAATGAATGAGGGTACTTATACCCTTTTCCGTGCCCCAGCTTCGATGAAGACTTATAGCTTGAATCCTTCAGATGCGCCGGAACCTCGAATACTTCGCCCTTATCTTCAATGTCTTTCCACGCATCAGATACAGCCATATAGGAAGCGTTGCTTTTTTGCGCTGAGGCAACATAAATTGCGGCCTGCGCCAGGATAATTTTTGCCTCGGGCATACCTATAAAACTAACCGCATCCGCGGCGGACTGAGAAACCACAAGCGCCAGCGGGTCTGCATTTCCGACATCCTCGCTCGCGCAAATCACAATTCTCCTGGCAATGAACATCGGATCCTCCCCCGAATAAAGTAATTTCGCCAGCCAGTACACAGCTGCATCAGGATCGCTCCCCCTCATGCTCTTGATAAACGCTGACAGCGTATCGTAATGACCATCCCCCGTGCTGTCATATAAAACATGTTTTTTTTGCAGGGAGTCTTCTATTGTCTCCCTGGTTATTTTTATCTTTCCCTTTTCGGGTTCTGTAGTCAAAACCGCAATTTCAAGCGCATTCAGGGCTTTTCTGGCATCCCCATCCGTAGAGCCGGATAAAAAATCAAGGGCTTCTTTATCCATATCAACTACAGAGCCGCCGAATCCTTTTTCCTTGTCAGAAAGCGCTTTTTCAATAATTTTGCTTATATCCTGCTTCCCCAGCTTTTTAAGTTCGAACACAAGAGACCGTGACAGCAGGGGGGGTATGACGGAAAAAAACGGATTCATGACCGTCGCGCCCACAATAGATATTATTCCCTTCTCAACATCGGGAAGAAGGGCATCCTGTTGGACCTTATTGAACCTGTGTATTTCATCAAGGAAAAGTATGGATTTTTTCCCTTCGCTTTCAATTCTGTTTTTTGCCTCGGATGTAATGCGGCGTATATCATTCACATTGGCCATCACTGCATTAAGGCTGTAATAATAGCGTTTGGTGAGGTTTGCAATCAGGTAACCGAGCGCTGTTTTCCCGCAGCCGGGGGGGCCAAAAAATATGATAGAGGAAAAATTATCGGACTGGATGGCACGCCACAGCACTTTTCCTTCGGACACTAAATGACTCTGGCCGACTATCTCACTAAGATTCTTCGGCCTCAATCTATCCGCTAATGGACGTGCTTTCTCTAATTTCTCTTTTTTCTGAGATTCAAATAATTCCATAACGAAATGATGGAATTACACAAAAAAACCCCGCATTTGCCGTTCGTAGCATCTCTTTGGTCATTGTCTCAATAAGTGGGTACTCTCTCTAACCTTCATGTTCACTTTTTAAGAATCCAATCCGGTTTCGAAGTCCGAGTTCCCATTAACAATTTGTTGGCTCAAAGAGTAATATGCTACAGATCGAACAACGCAGGGTTATTTACTCTTCTAATAATCAATTTACCACAAGTTAAGCTCATTTGCAACGGTTTACTTGCCCGATTTTGAATCAAGAATAGAGATAATTCTGTTAACCTTCTGTTCAGCTTGCTCGATTTTAATGTTGTGCTTCATAACTTCATCAACAAAATTCAGGCATGAAAGAATTGCAAGCTTTGCAATCGGCATACCAGGACTATCTTTTGCAAGTTCGTTCATTTTCTTGTCAACAACCGCTGCAACCTTAACGATGTGATCCCTGTCAACATCCCCTACTATGGGATATTCTGTCCCGTAAATTTTAACTTTTACCATATTACCTGTGCTCAAATTACTCTCCTCATGACAATGGAAACCCGTGGAAGAATTAAAAATCCCTTATACTACATTTTAACTCCTTTACCCACCTGTTCACCAATTTATTGTGTAATTCATCTACCTCCTTATCCGTAAGTGTAGAATTTTCCGATCTGTAAGTTACCGAAATACCCAGGCTTTTCTTGTTCTCCGGTATCTGCCTTCCCTTGTATAAATCAAAAACCTCGATATTTTCGATTAATCCTGTTTTCTCCTTTTCCGCCGCTTTCAGCACTTCTCTGTAAGTCAAGTCTTCGTCCAAAATGAGAGCTATGTCCCTTTTGACGGCCGGGAACATGGAAAAAGGAATATGTTTTTTGAGCCGGTTGTAATATTTCATTGTTTCCGAAACGTCGAGCTCGCAATAAAAAACCGTTTGTTCAATCCCGTACCTGCGGCAGAAATCCTTATCCAGTTCTCCCATAGAACCGACAGGCACACCGGCTATTTTTATAAAAGCCGCATTGCCCTTCTTGAAAGTGACCGAATTATGCAAATCATACTCAGCGTTTTTTATCCCCAGGGAATCCAGGACATTTTCAATGACACCTTTGATATCGAAGAAATTGACATTCTGGCTGCCTTCAATCCATCTGCTGTCGTATCTGAAACCTGTTAGAGCAACCCCCAATGTTAGAATTTCACTGGAACCTGAATCATTTTCTCTGGAAGGGAAATAAATCCTGCCGAATTCGTACAGTTTCAGGTTTTTCGCATCCCTGTTCAGGTTGTAACTGAGCGTTTTCATCATGCCGGGCAGAATGGAAGTCCTTAAATACAGAAGTTCTTCATTCTGCGGATTTTTTATCTTCAAAGCGTTTCCCTTTGAAAAGCCGCAATTTTCCAGGTCCCTGGCGCTGATGAAACTGAACGACATGGTTTCTGAACAGCCTGAAGCCCTCAGGCTTTCTCCCATCTTCTCAACAATATCCGTTTCAAGATAGTTCCCGTCGCCGACTATTTTGGATTCCGGAAGGTTTTCATCTATAGAATCATACCCGTATATCCTGGCTATTTCCTCAAAAAGGTCTGCCTCTTCGGTAATATCAGGCCTGAAAGTCGGGGCTTTTATCTTAATGATGTCTCTGTCTTCGCTCAGCACCTCAATCTCCAGCCTCCGGAAAATATCACATATTTCATTAGTCGAGAGCTGTATTCCCATCAATTTATTAGCCTTTTCAACCCTGCAGGAAATTACGGGGTTTTCCCTTTCCTGGGCTCCGTCCTTAAGAACTGCTTTTAAAACCATCCCCCCGGCAAGTTCCGATATCATGGCGGCAGCCCTGTCAAGAGCTTTTACAACAATACCGATATCTGCGCCCCTTTCAAACCTGTATGAAGATTCAGACGTCAGGGCAAATCTCTTGGAAGTATTCCTTATATCCGCCGGATTGAAATACGCGCTTTCAAGCAAAACATCCTTTGTGTTTGCGCTTATCTCGGAATCCCGGCCGCCCATAACGCCTGCTAATGCAACAGGTCCCTTCTCGTCGGCTATTATAAGCACTGTTTCATCAAGTTTTCTTTCAACCCCGTCTATTGTCGTGATTTTTTCGTTTTTCTTCGCCGGCCGGACAAATATACTTTTTCCCTTAAGCAAACTCATATCGAAAGCATGCAGGGGGTGCCCCATATCCAGGAGGATAAAATTTGTGACATCGACTATGTTGTTTATAGGCCTTATGCCCGAACTCTTTAAATAATTTTTAAGCCAGTTCGGGGATTCTCCGACACTGGCGCCTTTTATAATTCTTGCCGAATAAAAAGGGCATCTGTTTTTGTCTTCTATCCTGACCGAAAAACAATTCGAAGCTTTTATGTCTGATTCATTAAGGCTGAAATCCTGTTTTAAGAGCTCCATATTTTTCACTGCGGCTACTTCTCTCGCAACACCCATAACACTGAGGCAATCAGGCCTGTTGGGCGTAACTTCCAGTTCAAACACTGTATCAATTCCCAGATATTCAGATGCATCTGAACCCGTATCTGCTGAATCCTGGAGAATAATAATGCCGGAATGGTCTTTTCCCAGTCCAAGTTCGTCCTCAGAGCATAACATGCCGCCGGATTCAACACCCCTGATAACCGCTTTTTTAAGCTTTGTTCCGCAGGGTAAAACAGTACCGGCCGGAGCAAATACAACTTTATCGCCGTTCTTCATGTTTTTTGCGCCGCACACAACGGTGATTTCCCTGCCGCCCGTATCTATACGGCACAGGGAAAGCTTATCGGCGTTAGGATGCTTGCTGACTTCAATTATTTCAGCAACAACCAGCCCTTTCAGCACAGGCGGATAGGACACCCCTTCAACCTTTGTGCCTGACATGGTTAACATATCGGAAAGCTCCGCCGCATCCATATCAATATTTATATGCCTTTTAAGCCAGCTATATGGAAATTTCATTTTAAATTCCTCAAAAACCTTATATCATTCTCGTATAACAGCCTTAAGTCATCTATCCCAAACTTGATCATGGCGATTCTTTCTATGCCCATACCGAAAGCATACCCGGTATATTCATCAGGGTCATAGCCTACGTTTTTATAGACCCTCGGGTCTACCATACCAGCTCCGGAAATTTCAAGCCAACCGGAATTTTTACACACCTTGCAGCCTTTGCCCTTGCATATGACACATGAAAAATCATATTCAACGCTTGGTTCGGTAAACGGGAAGAAATGAGGCCTGAATCTTATTTTTATATCATTACCGAGAATCTGTCTTGCAGAACTATGCAATACCCCCTTAAGGTCTGCCAATGATACATTTTTATCCACATAGAGCCCTTCTATCTGGTGGAAAGTATGTCCGTGTGTCGCATCCGGCGTGTCATTTCTGTAAACCCTGCCGGGGGCGATTATTCTTACCGGGGGCTTAACTTTTTTCATTATCCTTATCTGCACAGGAGAAGTCTGCGTCCTAAGCAGATTGCCGTTCTCAAGATAAAATGTATCCTGTATATCCCTTGAAGGATGGTTCGCCGGAGTATTCAGCGCATCAAAATTATTAAATTCTGTTTCGACGTCAGGTCCGTCCGCTATGGAAAATCCCATTCTCCTGAAAACCGCTATAATTTCATTGATAGTCTGGGTTATCGGATGGACGGCACCTGTTCTCCTGGCGATGCCGGGCATAGTGACATCCAGAAATCCGGAAACCGAAGTATTCTGTTCCTTGTCTTCAAGGGATTTCCTCTTCCGTTCTATAGCTGACTGGATATCATTTTTTACAGAATTTAATTCTTTGCCGAAAAGAGGTTTTTCACTCGCAGGAAGGTTTTTAAGCAGCTCCATCAGGGCAGAAATTTTACCTTTTTTGCCCAGATATCTGATTCTTGCCGAATCAAGTTTCTTTAAATCTTCGGCTTTTCTTATATCCTCTAAAGATGCCTGTTTTATCGCTTCAAGATTTTTATCCATAGCCACACCAAAAACAGGAAAGGATATAAAAAACAACAGCTTAAGCAGCAATCTGTTATATTAAATCAAGGGTGTGAGAACCGAGAAACTATCTCCTTTTGATAATTTAACACTGTATATATTATTAAACAAATTGCCTGAGCCATTGTTTTTCAAACCATCCTGTGTAACTTATTTTAAACCACTTTTAGCTAATTTCACTATTTCTTTAAATGCTTTACTGTCACTGGCCGCAATCTCAGCCATAATCTTCCTGTCCAGTTCGACTTTTACCTTCTTAAGGCCTGCTATAAACTTGCTGTAAGAAAGGCCGGCGTCTTCAAGGGCCGCATTAATCCTGACTATCCAAAGCGAGCGGAAAGCCCTCTTTTTAGCTTTTCTATCTCTAAAAGCAAATCTTTGAGCTCTTTTCACCGTTTCATTAGCGGTCCTGAAAAGCCTGCTCCTGCCCCCTACAAAACCTTTAGCGCGCTTTAAAACTTTTTTATGCCGTTTTCGCGTAACTGGCGCATTTGTCGTTCTTGGCATTTCTATCTCCTCCGGTTTATAACATCTTTGATATCTTCACTTGTTCTTTTGAAACTAACGTGTGAGACCTTCTTAATTTCCTTCTTTTACTGCTGTTTTTTTTCCTCATTAAATGCCCGGCGTTTGCCCTGGCATGTAAAATCTTGCCTTTAGCTGTCTTTTTAAAGCGTTTAACAGCAGATTTTTTCGATTTCACCTTTGGCATTTGCTTCCCTCCGATACAATAAAATCCAACGTCTTATAACAAAAGTACTTATAAAAACCATTCAAAGCATTACAGAATAATATGTTTTCCGGAAAAAGGCAAGTAATTTTTTAAAAATAGTTTTATGAAGTCTTAGTAGGCCCGATAACCATTGTTACAAACCTTCCCATCTCCTTGGGTCTCATCTCAACGGCTCCGTAGCCCTTAACATCCTCGACCAGCCTGTCAATCAAGCCCCTTCCCATTTCTTTATGGGACATTTCCCTGCCCCTGTACATCAGTGTTATTTTAACCTTGCACCCCTTCTCAAGGAATTCCGTCAGATGCTTGACCTTGACCATATAATCATGGTTGTCTATGCCCGGCCTTATCTTAATTTCCTTGATTTTTATGGATTGCTGCTTTTTCTTCGCCTGTTTCTCTCTCTTTGTCTGTTCATAGCGATATTTCCCAAAATCCATTATTCGGCACACCGGCGGCTGCGCGGCTGAAGCAACTTCGACCAAATCCAATTTCCTTGATACTGCAATCTTGCGCGCCTCATCGGTCTTCACAATACCGACCTGTTTGCCGTCATAATCTATCAAGCGGACTTCGGGAACCCGAATTTTCTCGTTTACTCTGATGAAATCTCTGTTTATAGGACACCTCCTTGTTTTTAGTTCAGCAGTTCAACAGATTTCAACAAATATAAAATTAAAACCGAAACCACTGAACTGCTAAACTGTTGAACTATTTTTTATTCTTTATTTCTTCCTTAAGCTTACCGATAAAATCGTCCAGACCTATATCATTTTGCTTCTCCCCGCTTCTCGCCCTGAAGGAGATAAGGTTTTTCTCAACTTCACTATCGCCGACTATAACCATATAAGGTGTTTTCTGCATCTGGGCTTCCCTGATTTTAGCTCCCATTTTTTCATTCCTGATGTTAAAGTTAGCCCTCAATCCGTTCCTGCAGAAAACATCTTTTATTTTCAGCGCATACTCATTGTGTTTATCGGATACGGTTATTATTTCAACCTGCACAGGGGCAAGCCAAAGAGGGAAAGCTCCGCCATAGTGTTCTATAAGAACGCCGAAAAACCTCTCGAGAGAACCCATAAGCGCCCTGTGTATCATTATCGGCCTGTGTTCCTTGCCATCTTCTCCTATATACTTGACATCAAACCTTTCCGGGAGGTTGAAATCAACTTGTATGGTGCTGCATTGATGGGCCC
The DNA here is from genome assembly GCA_016933315.1 of Candidatus Auribacterota bacterium. Classification (GTDB taxonomy): domain Bacteria; phylum Auribacterota; class UBA6266; order UBA6266; family UBA6266; genus UBA6266. The sequence goes on along the minus strand of JAFGBE010000078.1, from coordinate 4,565 downwards.
TTTTCATAACATCTTTAATCTTTATGTCTATCTTGGGGCCGTAGAACACGCCTTCGCCCGCGTCAACCTCATACGGAATTTTCTTTTTCTCCAGGGCTTTTTTCAACGCTCCGGTGGCTTTGTCCCAGTTTTCAGCGCTCCCGACATATTTTTCAGGCCTGGTGGAAAGGCACACATCGTAATTCTTGAAACCGAAGGTAGAAAGAATATGCATTACAAAATCGATTATATTCATTATTTCGGACTCCAGCTGCGAGTCAAGGCAGAATATATGGGCATCATCCTGTGTAAAACCGCGGACTCTTATAAGACCGTGCAGCACACCTCTTCTTTCATACCTGTAAACTGTCCCGAGTTCGGCCCACCTTATTGGGAAATCCCTGTAACTGTGCATTGTGTTTTTATAAATGGCAATATGAAACGGGCAGTTCATAGGCTTGATTTCATACTTGAATTCATCTATTTCCATAGGAGCAAACATATTGTCCCTGTAGAAACCTAGATGACCGCTTGTCTGCCATAAATCCAGCAAAGCCATATGCGGGGTGTTGACAAGCTCATAACCGGCCTTAAGGTGCTCATTTTTCCAGAAATCCTCTATCTCTTTCCTGATAAGAGCCCCCTTAGGATGCCAAAGCACGAGTCCGGGGCCTATTGAATCCTGTATACTGAATAAATCAAGGTCTTTACCTATCTTCCTGTGGTCCCTCTTCCTGGCTTCTTCCAGATTTTCAAGGTATTCATCCAGTTCCTTCGAGCTGTGGAACGCCGTGCCGTAAATCCTCTGGAGCATTTTGTTCTTTTCATCGCCCCTCCAGTAAGCACCCGCGATTTTCAAAAGCTTGAACGCTTTTATTTCGCCCGCTGATTTAACGTGAGGCCCTTTACAAAGGTCCACAAAACCGCCGTGTTTATACAGCGATACTTTATCTTCCGACAGGGATTCTATCAGTTCAACTTTATAAGGCTGGTTATGCTTTTTAAAATATTCTATCGCTTCCTGTTTGCTAAGCTCATAACTTTCGAATTTATGGTCGGCCACTATTTCCCGCGCCATTTCCTTCTCTATTTTTATCAGGTCTTCAGGGGTAAGGCTTCTCCCGATCTCAAAGTCATAGTAGAAACCGTCTTCAATAGCCGGACCTATAGCCAGCTTGGTTTCGGGAAAAAGTTTCATCACGGCTTGAGCCATTACATGAGAGGTACTATGCCGAAGAGCTTCCAAATCAGCTCCGGTGGACTTCAAAGAGGACTTATTCATAAAACACTACTCGCCCTAGTAGCAACTTTTCTCCTTTTTGGGATTTTTCGCCTAACGTACATCTGTTTGTATATTATAAATTATTATCCCTGTTTTTTCAAATAAATCAACTGTTTTCGCCCATCCACCGAAGCTTCACGAGTGAAACACCCGACTCCAAGCGGAAGCGAAATGGTGGGCGATACTGGAGTCGAACCAGTGACCTCTAGCGTGTCGAGCTAGCGCTCTAGCCAGCTGAGCTAATCGCCCTCACTACGAGCGGTTGTTTATGTTACTTGCGCAAATGGCGGTTGTCAATATAAAATGTCATATACGGGTGTAAAGCAACACTGGAAAACAGGATAAGCATTTTAATAGTTGATTGCGCATTGTTATAATTAGTATAATTCTGGACTCTTATGAAAATTTTAAGCAGATATATCCTTAAAGATTTTTTCACGAATTTCCTTTCAGTCCTCATTATATTTACATTTGCCCTTCTTATAGGAAACCTGATAGAGCTTACTCAGCTCCTGATCAAAGGGTTCAGGCTGTCGTTTGTAATTAAGATGATAATCAATATAATCCCCTATCTTCTAACTTATACCATACCTCTGGCCTGCCTGGTTGCCTCTCTTTTCCTGTTCGGGAAACTATCTGCAAACCATGAAATTACGGCGATGAAATCCTCCGGCTTAAGCCTTTTTTATGTATCAAAACCTCTTTTTATGGCCGCTTTTCTGATAGGCACATTCTGTTTTGTGGTTTCCAGCTATATTTCCCCTTCATGCCATTACGTAATAAGGAAAAGCAAAAAAATAGACATAGGAGAGATAGGGAATATAAACCCTGCGCAGTTAATAGAAAAAGGCGTATTTATCGAAGCCTTTCACCCGTATATCATCTACTGTGATGATAAAACTGAAAATTCCCTTAAGAACCTTATGATATTCGAAGTCAAGAATGACGCTCCCGCGACGGCAATCTTCGCAAAAGAGGGCAAGATGGAATACAACGACGAAGAAGGAACGATAAAACTCGAACTTAAAGAAGGGAATATCGATGCCCCAAACCCCGAAGACCCTAAAAAATTTTTCCGCCTCAGCTTTGAAAACTACCATCTTGAATTCGATATCCCGTCCCGGGAGGACAAATATATCCCCCGGTCCGCAAACGACATGCCGCTCGGAAAACTAACCAGAAAAATAAACGAGTATGAAAAAAACGGGGTAAACAACACGCCGCTGAAAGTCGAATTGAGCACCAGAATAGCTACATCATTCTCATGTGTTATCTTCACTCTGATAGCAATACCGCTCGGCATAAAAGCACACCGCAGTGAAAAAACCATAGGGATAGCTCTCGGGATCTGCCTTGCCTTATGTTATTACGCTTTCATAATACTTGCGAAAGCTCTCGACAAGGAAGCCCATTTATATCCCGAATATATAGCATGGCTCCCCAACATAACTCTGCTTATAACGGGCATAGTGCTTTTTTACAGGATGAACAGGCGATGAGAATTTTAGACAGGTATCTTATAAAAAAATTTCTGTTCCCCTTTATCTGCTGTATGCTGACACTTATACTCCTTTATATCATCAGGGACCTCATTGCCAACCTTGAAGATTATGTTGAAAGCGGCTCATTCACGCCTTATGAGATGCTTCAAAGATACATACTTTCCATACCTCTGATAATAGTGATAGTCTCCCCCATAGCCAATATGCTTGCTGTCATATACTCTCTCGGGAATTTAAGCATGCACAATGAAATCAGCGCCATGAGGGCAAGCGGAATAAGCATTTTCAGGATACTGCTTCCGTTTATTCTCATAGGTCTCCTGATAACTTTAGCCATCTTTTCCATCAATAAATATCTTGTCCAGGACTCAAACTCTCTCATGATGCAGGAAATGCAGAATAAAAACAGCGAACCCCAAAAATCCGCCGGGATCATATCCAATATCTTTCTGTATGACAAAAACAGATGTCTGTACAATATAAAAAAATTCGACACTTCAACCTCCGAAATGAAGACGGTGGAAATCAAATATTTCTTCGCTGAAAAAGAAGAGAAGGTGCTCCGCAGGCGCATATACGCTGAAAAAGGGATTATTGAAGGTGGAAAATGGATACTATTCAATGGCGAAAACGAGAATTTTAATGAGGAAGGCAAATTAGACAAGGCAAATCCCGGAGAGAACTTCCGGAGGATGGAAATCGACACAGGAATTGACAGAGAGGAAGTGATACAGTATAAAAGCATGGGCAATACGGGGGTCTTTTCGTCAGATATCGATAAATATCATCAGACGTCCCTGCCTTTTATTAATCTCGTCGTCATCTTTCTTGCCGTGCCGTTCACAATAAATATAACAAAACGGGGAGGAGCCTTCGCCGGTATCGCAGCTAGCATGATAATCTTCTTCTCATATTATATAATCTACCAGGTTTCCATCGCTGCGGGCAGGGAAGGGTTGGTAAATCCGCTCTTATCCGCATGGATGCCGCATATTATATTTTCCGCCGTAGGGATAGGTTTCATTATAAAGGTGCGCAGGTAGCATCATTCACCGTTGTTCTTCGAATCAATCAGGTCCTGAAGTGTAACTCTGTCTTTAAACGAACCGTTTTTGCTAGCCTTGACTTCGGAAAATTCTTCCATAACCGCATAATAACCCGGCTTGGGATTCCTGTAGCCGTCGCATATTCCCCAATGTTCTTCTATATGGTTATCATGGACGGTCGGCTGCCCGGCTTTCCACCACTCATCAGCCCATTCAAAAACCGTTATGCCGGCAAGCTTGTTTTTCGCTGCTTTAAGCTGTTTTTCTATAATTTTAGCCTGGTCATTGATATTTTTCACGTCGAAGGTACTGTAACCGCATTCCGAAATATAAACAGGCTTGTTATATTTTTTTGACAGGTTCCTCAGGGCTGCTATTTTCTCCAGGGCATCTGACTTCGAAAATTCTTTCCCGTGGGTTATAAGTCCCAGATAGCAGTTCATTCCCAGCACATCCAGTTTTTCAGCTCCGAGGTCCTGGGCACCCTCGGCAAAAGTATTCGCGGCGGTCACAGGATGCGTGTCATCAACCTCTTTAACGCTCTTTATAAGGCGGCACAAAAAATCATTTACTGTTTTGAACGAATAGTTTTTAAAGGCTGAATCCGTCCCGCTCCACCCCCATGGAGCATCATTCCACAAGGACCACATAAGAATGCATTTTCTGTTCTTATCCCTCTTGATAAAAGCCGCGGCGGTGTTGGCAAGAGCATCCAGTTCGGAATCGGAAGAAAAATCAGTGGCATTATAAGGATGG
>JAFGBE010000077.1 GCA_016933315.1 Candidatus Auribacterota bacterium | reverse complement strand
GCAAAAAGGGGTTGAAAGAAATCGTTGAGATCGAATTAACGGGAGAAGAGAAAAAGCGCCTTGATAAATCGGCAAAGGCAGTCGCGGAAACCATCAACAAACTGAAAACCTGATTATATGCTCATCTTAAAATCATTATTTTTAGGGTTCATACAGGGCGTAACGGAATTTCTTCCCATATCCTCTTCAGCCCATCTGGTCATAACCGAGCGCCTCATCGGGATTCAGCCGTCTTTTTTCCTTAACGTTTCCATGCACGCGGGAACGATGGTAGCGACTATCATTGTTTACAGGAAAACAATATGCGAAATAATCCGCGGACTGTTCCGCAGGCAGGAAAATGAAATAAAATATTTCTCCAGGATAATGCTTGCGACCATCGTATCCGCCGCCGTCGCGTTCCTTATCGTATCGATAACAGGAGAAGACACCCTTAACGGCAAAAACCTTATAGGGGGATTATTGGCGGTCACGGCCGCCATCCTGTTCCTCTCGGACAGGACAAAAAATACGCAACCCCTGTCCCTGCGGCAGATAAGTATCTTCAATGTCATCCTGATAGGCCTTGCCCAGGGCATTGCCGTCTTTCCCGGCATTTCAAGGTCCGGGATAACCATAGCTTCCTGCCTTTTTATGAAAATGGAAAGAAGCGAAGCGACAAAATTTTCATTTATACTGTCCATCCCCATAATACTGCTCGCGCTTATCTATGAGACAACCGCATCCTGCGGTGATATCGCCGCCGGCAGCTATAATCTTACGGGGGTGTTGGCCGGTTTTTTTGCGGCTTTGATATCCGGGCTGATAGCGATAAAATTAATGATTATGCTCGTAAAATCAAGAAAACTGACGATATTCGCGGTTTACTGCATCCTGCTGGGAACGGCCCTTTTTCTGGTATAAGACATGATAGAAACCATCAAAATAAACAATATCGCGCTCGCAAAAGATATCGAAATACGGTTCGGCGGCGGGCTGAATGTCATGACAGGCGAGACAGGAGCAGGGAAATCACTGCTTCTTTCTTCATTAATGCTGGCTATGGGCGAGAAGTGGGATAAAAATTATCTGAGAAAAGGCGAAAGTAAAGGCTCCGTCTCAACGTCGATCAAGATAAACAGCCTCTGCGCCGGCAGGCTGAAACTCGATGAGCTCGGACTGCAGAGCGAGGAATCATATATATACATCAAAAGGGATTTCAATTCCGAGGGCAGGAACAAGGTCTTTATAAACTATAACCCGGTGCCCATATCCATATTAAAACAAATAGGGGACCATATACTGGATTATCACTCACAGAATTCCCACCAGCTCCTTCTGCGCAATGACTACCAAATGGAACTGCTTGATATTTACGGTATGATAGACAAGACAAAATATATGAAAATCTACGGGGATTTTACGGCCGCAAGGAGAAAACTCGATGAAATGGCGGCCAGGGGAAAGATATCCGACGAGCTGGCCGAACTTTACCAGCACCAGTTAAATGAGATATCTAAAGCATCTTTAAAATCCGGCGAAGAATCCGCCCTCGAAAAAGAACTGTCGGTTATCACCAATTACAGCGCCCTTGCGGAATTATCCCAGGAAGCCCTGAACATGCTTTATGACGGGGACGAATCGATATTCAACAAACTGGCGCAGGCCTTGAAAATACTGTGCAAAATAGAGGATATATCCGGGGAAAAATTCAATTCAAAGGATGTGGAATCCTTCAAGAACTTCCTTATTGAAACCGCTTCGGAAATAAGGAGTTTGACAGAAAACCCGGATTTCGACGAAAACCGGCAAAAACAGGTCGAAAACAGGCTTCAGGATATCTATACGATAAAAAAGAAATACGGGCCCCAAATAGCGGATGTGGAACAAAAGCGCGGTTTTCTGTCGGATGAACTGCGCCTGTACAAATCTTTCGAAGAAGAAAAAAGGAAGCTCGCGGCGGAAACAGCTGCCATCGAAGAGAAGCTCCGGATGGAAGGCAAAAACCTTTCAAAGAAAAGGAAAGCCGCAGCAAAGAGGCTGTCGGAAAGCGCAATAGCGGAATTAGGCGAAATAGGGCTTGAACACGCCCGGATAACGATATCCCTTTCCGATAAGGAACTGGGAGAAAACGGGACTGACAGCGTCCAGTATCTTTTTTCCGCCAACAAGGGGGAAAACCCCCTCCCCTTAAAAGATGTAGCTTCCGGAGGTGAAATTTCCAGGCTGATGCTCGCGCTCAAAACGGTTTTCGCCGGGAAAGATCTTACGCCTGTCCTCATCTTTGACGAAATTGACACAAACATAGGGGGGAAAACCGCTGTCGCGGTCGGCAGGAAACTGAAAGAACTCTCGAAAAGCCATCAGGTCATATGCATCACGCACCTGCCGCAGATAGCCGTTATGGCGGACAACCATTTCTATATTTACAAGGACATCGAAAAGGAAAGGACATTTACGCGGATAAAAAAACTGGATTATAACGAGAAGGTTGAGGAGATAGCAAGGATGCTCGGCGGCAAAAACATAACTTCGGTGACCCTGGAACACGCAAAAGAACTTTTAAAGCTGAGCGGGAATACTTGACAGCGCCGATGTCTTTTGATAAAAAGATATTTCCTTGAAACAGCGATAAAATAAACCTTAAAAGAACAAGGATGGGGACAGATGCCTGCAATGGACAATATAAGCCTCCCGGGAATAAAAAAATTCAAATCCGGGAAAGTGCGCGAAATATACGACCTGGGCGATAAATTACTGATACTGACCAGCGACAGGATTTCCGCTTTCGACTGCATAATGCCCGATCCCATACCCGACAAGGGAAAGCTGCTGACGGCTATTTCCCTTTTCTGGTTTGATAAATTATCTTCCGTCGTTGAAAACCATATCATAACAACCGATATTGAGAAATATCCCCCGGAGCTTAAAAAATTCGGGGACCTCATCAAAGGCCGCTCCATGCTGGTAAAAAAATGTTCTATAATTCCTATAGAATGCGTCGTCAGGGGATACCTGGCCGGCTCGGGCCTCAAAGAATACAACAGGAAGCAGACCGTATGCGGGATAAAGCTTCCCAAAGGGCTGAAAAGTTATTCGAAACTGCCGCAGCCGATATTTACGCCGTCCACAAAGGCGGAAAGCGGGCATGATGAAAACATAACGACCGGGAAAATGGTCGATGTTATAGGAAAAGAAACCTCCGATTTTATAATTTCCAAAACAATGGAAATCTATAAATACGCTTCAGAACTGTCGCTTAATAAAGGATTGATCCTCGCCGACACGAAATTTGAATTCGGAATACTGGATAACAGTATAATATTATGCGACGAAGTCCTTACCCCTGATTCTTCAAGATACTGGCTTCTTTCCAATTACAGAGAAGGCGAGCCCCAGGAAAACTTCGACAAGCAGTTCCTGAGGGATTACCTGGAAACCCTTGATTGGGATAAAAAGCCGCCTGCCCCCGCATTGCCGGAAAAAGTCATCAGCAGGACAAGAGAAAAATACATAGAAGCTTATGAGAGACTCACCGGCGGCAAATGGCAATAAAAATTTAAAAATGTGATCATTAAAAAGGAGAACCGATGAGAAAGAAATTAGAAAAATACTACAGTTTCGGCATAACTTCGCTGCTGATATTCTTTTCAGCCGGATTTGCTTCGGCTTCCGCTGAAACTGCGGACGCCTCAAGGACTATACCTCATATATGGTGGATAGCTCCGGCCGCTTCGATACTCGCGCTTTTTACCGCTTTTCTGTTTTACAAGATGATGATGAAAGAATCCGAAGGCACGCCGAAAATGAAAGAAATCGCCGCGGCTGTCAGGGAAGGCGCAATGGCGTATCTCCGCCAGCAGTATAAAATAGTGGGCATTTTCTTTCTGGTGGTATTTCTGATTTTCATACTTATGGCTTTCGGAATCAAGGTTCAGTCAAAATGGGTTCCGTTCGCTTTTCTGACCGGCGGTTTCTTTTCCGGGCTTTCCGGTTTCCTGGGTATGAAGACGGCGACAAACGCCGGCGCCAGGACGGCAAACGGCGCAAGAAATTCCCTGAACCAGGGCCTGGTGGTGGCTTTCCGCTCCGGGGCCGTTATGGGGCTGGTCGTGGTCGGTTTGGGCCTTCTGGATATAAGCATCTGGTTTTTAATACTCTATAAGCTGACCGCGATGAACCTCCATGAAATCACGGTGACAATGCTGTGTTTCGGGATGGGGGCAAGCTCACAGGCGTTGTTTGCCAGGGTCGGAGGCGGAATCTTTACGAAAGCCGCTGATGTCGGCGCAGACCTTGTAGGAAAAGTAGAAGCCGGAATCCCGGAGGATGACCCGAGAAATCCGGCGACAATCGCGGATAATGTAGGCGATAATGTAGGAGACGTGGCGGGAATGGGAGCCGACCTTTATGAATCTTACTGCGGCTCAATACTCGCAACGGCGGCGCTGGGAGTAGCCGCGTATTCCAACTTCGGTTTCGCCAGCAGATTAAACTC
>JAFGBE010000076.1 GCA_016933315.1 Candidatus Auribacterota bacterium | reverse complement strand
CTATCACAAATAAACCGTGCTTCTCGGCAATATCAAGTATTTTTGACGGAAGGGGTTTATAAGTCCTTATGGTATTTATGCCGGCTTCTTTCATCATCCGGAAATCTTTTTCAAACATGTCCATATCCGCATGGGCATCAGTGCCGTTCGGATCCATTCCGGGGGAAGCATATCCATAGGCAACCGCTTTTATATAAAACTTCTTGCCGTTTACGTATATGTTTTTGCCCTTAACCCTGATATCGGGCCCTGCTTCCGGAAAAACCAATGTGGATGCCAATACGACAATGAAAAAAAACAAGCCTGACCGCTTAAACATAAAAATCCCCTAGCTAAATTCTGACGCTTTAACGGCTTTATAAGATTTTACCACCTTTCCGGATTTCAGAATAGCTCCGGAAGGACAAAAAGATATACATCTCATGCAAAGCTGGCATTTCTTTGAGAAAACGGGGTATCCTTCTTTTATCTCAATGTTGTTTACAGGGCATAATACGGCACACAAACCGCATTTTGTACATTTATCTTCAGAGATACCAAGGGCCGCCTTTTCAGACAGTCCTTTCCATACCGATTTGTTTGTGCCTAAATAAAACAATATCCTGCATAAAATCGGTATCCTTCTCCATTTAGCCGTATTATTTATAAGTTTTTCAGCATACTTTTCAGCCGCTTCCAAACCTTTTTCCACCTTCTTGCTGTTCTTTTCAGGATTACCGCTGACAGTCAAAAAATTAGACGGCATTTTTATCTCTTCGGCGCCTATGGGCATGTATTTCTTCTTCAAAAGGAACGTTTTGAGGGCGCCTACTATTCCGCCGGAGAAAGCCGCAAGTGTGTCGAACATGAATATTTCGGTGCTGTTGCCTTCAGGAAGGTTTTTTATGAAATCCCACACAAAGGGGTATGTTGACTGCACAGCCACAGGAAAACCCAATCCTATCGTATTATTGACATTGACGCTGGATGGATCGCTTTTTTCAATAGGGAAAAGATTAACTTCATATCCGGAGGAAAACAGCTTCTCTCTTATTTTTCTGGCAACAAGCAATGTATTGCCTGTCCCTGAAAAAAAATATATGTCAATATTGCTTTTCAAAATCAGAAAATGCTCAAGTCCCCATATGCCAGGATTCAAGATACTTTTTCTGCTCCAGGGTAAGGGTGTCTATCCTTACGCCCATTGATTCAAGTTTCATGTCCGCAATATTTTTTTCGATGTTCGCCGGAACCTGATAGACCTTCGCTTCCAGTTTTCCCCTGTTTTTGACACAATATTCAGTTGTCAAAGCCTGTGTGGCAAAACTCATATCCATGACGCACGCGGGATGCCCTTCAGCGGCCGCAAGGTTAATAAGCCTGCCATCCCCAAGAAGGAACAGTGATTTATTAGTCGATAAAACAAACTCATCAACATAATTCCTTACTCTTCTTTTTACCTTTTTAGCCAGTTTCATCAGGCCCGGGATATCTATCTCTACATTAAAATGGCCCGAATTACAGATAACAGCCCCTTTTTTCATTTTTCTGAAATGGACAGGCCTCAAAACACTTACATTGCCTGTCAGTGTGCAGAAAACATCGCCTATGGGCGCAGCTTCCTCCATTGTCATAACTCTCATGCCGTCCATCGCTGCTTCTATCGCTTTTATGGAATCTACTTCTGTGACTATAACATTGGCGCCCATCCCTTTTGCCCTCATGGCAAAACCTTTTCCGCACCAGCCGTATCCTGCTACAACGAAGTTTTTTCCGGCAACAAGGATATCCGTGGCTCTTATAATACCGTCCAGCGTGGATTGTCCTGTGCCGTATCTGTTATCGAAGAGATACTTTGTTTCAGCATCATTCACAGCAATAATCGGGAATTTCAACACCCCGGATTTTTCCATCGCTTTTAATCTTACAACACCGGTGGTAGTTTCCTCCATGGAGCCTATTATCCTTCCGTGCAGATCCGGATACCTTTTTAAAATCTCCGAAACCAGATCGGCCCCGTCATCCATGGTCACATTCGGCTTGTGCCCGATGGCTGACTTAATATGTTGGTAATAAGTCTTGTTATTCTCGCCTTTTATCGCAAAAACAGGGATTTTATAATCATAAACCAGCGAAGCCGCAACATCATCCTGTGTAGAAAGCGGATTGGAAGCGCATAACACTACATCCGCGCCTCCGGCTTTCAGCGTCCTGACCAAATTAGCCGTTTCCGCGGTTACATGGAGACATGCAGACATCCTTATACCTCTTAGAGGCTTCTTCTTCGAAAAAGCTTCCCTTATATGAGCCAGGACAGGCATATCGTTGTTAGCCCATTCTATTCTCTTCCTGCCTTCAAATGCCAGTTTGATGTTTTTTATATCATATTTCATGTTTTACTCCCTGCTTATATACTTAATTTTTTCCTTAAAATTGAAGCCTTATCGGTATTTTCCCATGTGAATTCTTTAAACTTCCTGCCAAAATGCCCGTAAGCAGCTGTCCGGCCGTATATGGGCCTTTTAAGTTTCAGGTGCCTGATAATATCAGCGGGCTTTAAAGGAAACACATCCCTCACGGCTTTCGAGATTTTATCAAGAGGAACTCTGTTTGTACTCAGGCAATCAACTAAAACGGAGATAGGTTCAGGATACCCTATCGCATACGACAGCTGGACTTCGCATTTTTTTGCAATACGGGCGGCAACAATATTTTTCGCAATATATCTCGCCATATATGTGGCGCTTCTGTCCACTTTTGAAGGGTCTTTCCCCGAAAAGGCTCCGCCGCCATGTCTTCCCATACCGCCATATGTATCGACTATTATCTTTCTTCCCGTAACACCGGTATCACCGTGCGGGCCCCCGACAACAAACCTCCCGGTGGGATTGACAAATATTCTTGTTCTGCTGTCCATATACTTTGACGGGATTACCTGTTTTATCACTTTGGACAGGATTTCCCTTCTTAATGTGCTTATTTTCATAGGCTTGTGCTGGGTAGAAATAACCACGCTGTCCACTCTTACCGGATTGCCGTTATGGTATTCAACGGTAACCTGGCTTTTCCCGTCCGGTCGCAGAAAGTTCAGTATACGCTTTTTTCTTACTTCAGCCAGCCTCATGGTAAGCTGATGGGCCAGCATTATGGGAAGAGGCAGATATTCCGGCGTTTCATCGCATGCATAACCGAACATCATACCCTGATCTCCCGCTCCCTGTTCCTTGAATGTCCCCTCACCCGGGGTAACACCCATTGAAATATCAGGCGACTGGGTATGCACGGCTGAAATCACAGCGCAGGATTTATAATCAAATCCCATTTCTGAATCGGTATACCCGATTTTTTTAATAACATCCCGCGCTATATCGGAATAATTGATATGTATACTGGGCTTTTTGGTGATTTCGCCCGCAATAACCACTAAACCCGTCGTGACAAGCGTTTCACATGCAACCCTGGCATCGGGATCCTCGGCTAATATTGCGTCAAGGATACCGTCTGAAATCTGGTCACATACTTTATCCGGGTGGCCTTCCGTCACTGATTCCGAAGTAAATAATATTTTTTCCATAATTGAACTCCAAAATATAACCGTTGTTTTTTATCATCAGAACAATTTTGACATACTATAAAAAAATACTTCCTATAAGTCAAGCGGTAATGAAAGATGTTTATAAACTTTTCAAATTGCCAGAACCCGAATATGAAAGGCTGTAACTTGCCTGGGACGCTAATTCCGGAGCCACTTTTCTGAGGACCATTCCCGCAAGCCGCCTGACCTGTGAACTCATTCTGCATTTCAACGCTTTTTCAGAAAGAGCTTTAAGGTCTTTAAGGGAAGAACTTCTTATGACTTTCTTTATTTCAGGAACTATTATAGAGCTGGCGCTTAACTCGTCTATGCCCATACCAACAAGCAATAATGTCATTTCGAGGTCACCGGCCATTTCTCCGCACATGCCGACCCATATATTCTCCGCATGGGCATTTTCAATAACCTTGCTTATCAATCTCAAAACCGCCGGGTTTGCCGGCTCATAAAGATATGCCACTTTTTCATTGATGCGGTCAACGGCAATCGAATATTGTATCAGGTCGTTTGTCCCTATGCTGAAAAAATCGACGTGCTTCGCGATTATATCCGACGTTATAGCCGCGGAAGGAATCTCTATCATCACTCCTATCTCTATCTCTTTGTCATAAGAAACCTTGTTTTTATCCAACGATACCTTTATTTCCTCTACAATCTTATTTGCCTGAATAACCTCATCTACGCTGGATATCATGGGGTACATCATCTTGATATTACCTATTGCGCTCGCTCTCAAAATCGCTTTCAGCTGTGTCCGGAAAACATCCTGACGCTCCAGGCAAAATCTTATAGCTCTCCAACCAAGAAACGGGTTCATTTCTTTAGAAACACCCAACTGAGGAGAAAGTTTGTCTCCTCCAAGGTCAAGCGTTCTGATTATGACCGGGTTCGGATAAATCTTTTCCGCAACTTCCTTATAAGCCTGGTATTGTTCATCTTCAGATGGAAAATCGTGCCTGTTCAGATAAAAAAATTCCGTCCTGTACAACCCTATACCCTCAGCGCCGTGCGACAAGACAGACTGCACATCCTGAGGAAGCTCTATATTAGCCGAAACAGTCATTCTGTATCCGTCAAGTGTTTCCGCCGGCAGGTCTTTAAGCTCGGCAAGTTTCTCATTCAGCCTGTTCAGCTTGGACATCTCGATAGAATATCTGCTCTGAGTCCACTTCGACGGGTTCAGGGTAACAACCCCATGGCTTCCATCTATGATTATTTCATCGCCGGGTTTGACTTTCTTGCTGATATCCCTGAGGCCGACAACCGCAGGAATTTCCAAAGACCTTGCCATAATCGCGGTGTGCGATGTTTTCCCTCCTATATCAGTGACAAAGCCCTTAACCAACTCCTTATGCATAAGGGCGGTATCCGAAGGGCTGAGGTCATAAGCCACAACAACAACTTCTTCCTTGAATTCAGACAGATCCTGCTTTTTGCGGCCGAGCAGGTTGCATAACACCCTCTTGGTAAAATCCCTTATGTCGGATGCCCTTTCCTTAAGGTAGTCATCTTCCATCTTGGAAAAAAGCTCTACATATTTTTCTCCAACCTGCTGGAATATATATTCAACGTTATATTTCTCTTTTTCCAGCCTTTTGATAACCTGTTCGATAACAGACCTGTCTTCGAGGAACAGCAGGTGAGCGTTGAATATCTCGGCATGTTCCGCGCCCATCTGCTTTGCTATTTTATCCTGTATACCTATAAGCTCGTGGCGGGTTTTGATAAGGGCTTCTTCAAACCGGGCTATCTCGCTGGGAATCTGATCTTCCTTGATCTTATATTTGGAAACTGCGTCTTCCTTGCTGTCATAAAGATAAACTTTCCCTATCGCGATACCCGGAGAAACGGGAATTCCCTTGTAGACCATCTCTTTTTTGCTATCTTTCATTCTTCTCCGAATTTATTTAAAAAAAGTCTTTCCAGCTCTTCTACTGCCCTCTGCGCATCATCTCCTTCGGCTATTATCTTCAGTTTAGAACCTTTTGCGGCGGCAAGCATCATCACTCCCATAATACTCTTGCCGTTGACCATTTCACCGTCTTTTGCTATTTTCACTTCCGAAGTGAACCTGTTGGCCGTCTGGACCAACATAGCCGCAGGCCTGGCATGCAAACCAAGCTCGTTTATTATCTCTATTTCTCTCTCAATTTTACTCAAATTTTGATTTTCCATTTCAGCAGTTAGATATTAATCACTTCTATTTTACGTTTATCCAGGTAGTCTTTCGCCGTGAATACGCTTTTTCTCCCTGTATTGGCTATCCTGTCGGCCAATTTCTGAATATTACTTTCCTTCCTGTGTACGGCAAGGTCCATAAGCATCGGCAGGTTGACACCGGTAACTATCATCAGTTTATTATTTTTATTTTTAAGGCTCATGCCGATATTGGAAGAACTGCCCCCGAAAACATCCACAAGAATCAACACGCCTTCGGGCGAATCGACACTTTCGACAGCCTTAACAATATTTCTCTCTATGTCTTTTTGCTTATCGTTCGTAAACTGGCACACTATAGCCAATTTTTCTATCTTGCCGACTATTTGTTCGGCAGCCGCAACCAGATCTTTAGCAAGATTCCCATGAGCCGCGACTACAGCACCAATCATAATTTACCTGCCTTTGCTTTTTTTATCGGATTTTGCGCTATTCATCCTGTTTATCAACGACTCATTAAGGTCTTTTGCCGAATTTCTGCCAAGCTTTTTCAAGCGGTAATTAAGCGCTGCAGTCTCTATCATCAGGGCCATATCCCTTCCCGGCTTTACGGGCAAAAGGATATGTGGAAGCTTTATCCCGAGCAGGGTGTAAGATTGCTCTTCCATACCCAGCCTATCGTACTCGCGTTCCGCATCCCAATCCTCAAGAGAAACAATCATGTCTATTCTTTTAAACTCCCTGACTGAACCGGCGCCGTATAAGGACTCTATGTTGATAATTCCCAGACCCCTTATTTCCATATGGTACTTTGTCACCTCCACACACCTGCCGGTCAGGTCTTTCCTGTCATGTAGTTTTATCTTGACTACATCATCCGCAACAAGCCTGTGGGCCTTGTCTATAAGAGCAAGGGCGCACTCACTTTTGCCGACCCCGCTTTTCCCTATAATAAGGACACCCACACCATACACTTCGACAAGGTCTCCGTTCATGGTTATCTGAGGCGCAAATTTATCTTCCAGATAAAGAGTGGCTTCATTGATAAGAGATTTTGTTATCGAACCCGACCTGAAAAGCGGCACGCCGAAATAATCGGCGTATTTGAGCATCTCATCAAAAGGGACAAAATGCCTTGATATTATGCAACAGGGAAATTTCTGCGAAAAAAACTTTTTAATCCGGGTTTTCCTGTCTTTTTCTTCCAGTGTTTTCAGGAAAGACATTTCAACAAAACCGATTACCTGCACGCGGCGGACAGCAAAAAAACCGTAATATCCTACAAGAGCAAGCCCGGGCCGGTTCAAGGTAGACTCTTTTATTTTTTTTCTCAGGCCCTTTTTGCCCGAAACCAGTTCAAGGTCCAGATGATCTTTAAGGTTTTCGTAGAATTCCTTGACTGTGACATTAACCATTGGTAAATCCGCCGTTTTCCTGGTTTTCAGTGTACTCTATTTCTATATCTTTGACGGGACGGTTTTTCCTGTCGTGAAACTTGTCTTTCAGCCTTCTGAGCTTCTGTTCCACTTTATCGATAAGGGTGTCTATTGATTTATACATATCGTCGCTGACCTCTTCAAGGTGAAGAGAAAAATGTGGACCGTTCATGTTAACTTCCACCTTTTGCCGGTATTTCTCCACGTCCATAATCACATGAGCATCGTTGATCCTCAATTCATACTTGTCGATTTTGGAAAATTTGTCTCTCGCATATTCTTTCATTGGGTCAGTAACCGAAACATGCCTGCCTGTAACGCTGATATTCACCGATTAAACCTCCTTTTTATCTTATACAGAATTATACAAAGACAAACTAAAAAAACAAAAACTACTTTCAGCTTATTATAATATAGTTTAGCTGCGGATTTTTAACAAGAAAATTATGCAAAGCTACATTGTAAAGCCGTGGCCAAGATAAATATTCCTGGCCTGGGGGTCGTTTATAAGTTCTTGCGCTGTGCCGGATAAGAGAATTTCACTGTTGTACATTACATAGGCCCTGTCGGTTATCGAAAGTGTTTCCCGCACGCTGTGGTCCG
>JAFGBE010000075.1 GCA_016933315.1 Candidatus Auribacterota bacterium | reverse complement strand
AGAGAATGTTTTTCCTATGGTTCCCGCGGGGGCTTCGCTTAATGAGATGATAGAATCAATGGCGTAGAAAAACAAAAATGGAAATCCGGGATTCCGAGGCGGTCAACCGGAAAACGAGAAAGCGGGGGTTAAGATGAAACATACAATAAGCGCGTTGGTTGAAAATAAGTCCGGCGTCCTTGCGAAAATTGCTGGATTATTCAGCGCAAGAGGATTTAATATAGACAGTTTAGCGGTAGGGGAAACACAGGATCCCACTATTTCAAGGATGACTATAGTGGTCAGGGGTGACGATGCCGTTTTGGAACAGGTCTGCAAACAGCTGAACAAACTGGTTGATGTCATTAAAGTTCAGGATTTTGCGGGCAAGGATTTTGTAGACAGAGAACTTATCTTGTTAAAGGTTTCAACGGACGGGAAAACAAGGCACGAAGTACTGCAGATAGTTGAAATATTCAGGGCAAAGATAATAGATATTAAAGCGAAGAGCATGACTATCGAGGCAACGGGCAGCGATTCAAAAGTTAATGCTATTATCGATATGCTGAGGCCTTTTGGGATAAAAGAGCTTGCAAGAACAGGAAAAATCGCTATCGCGAGAGGATAAAAGATTCAATCACTGAGAAAGGAGAAAAGGGAAATGGCAAAGATGTATTACGACAAGGATGCGGATATCAAGCTTATCCGGAATAAAAAGGTAGCTATAATCGGTTACGGGAGTCAGGGGCATGCCCAGGCTCAGAACCTTCGTGACAGCGGTGTTAAAGTAATCGTTTCTGAGATTGAAGGCACCGATAATTACAAGCTTGCGGTAAAACATGGTTTTAAGCCGGTTGACGCTGATGAAGCTGCACAGTCGGCTGACATAATACAGATGCTTGTTCCCGACCAGGTTCAGGCCATGGTGTATAAAGAAATGATACAAAAATATATGAAAAAAGGTAAAACGCTTGTTTTTTCACACGGCTTTAATATTCATTTCGGGCAGATAGTGCCTCCGAAAGATATTGATGTCATTATGATTGCCCCTAAAGGTCCGGGGCATCTGGTAAGATCCGTTTTTGAAAGCGGCGGAGGCGTGCCATGCCTGATCGCTGTCTATCAGGATGCCAGCAGGGGCGCAAAGAAGATGGCGCTCTCTTACGCAAGAGGAATCGGCGGGACCCGCGCCGGAGTTTTGGAGACCACATTTAAAGAAGAAACAGAGACAGATCTTTTCGGCGAGCAATGTGTGTTGTGCGGCGGGACCACGGAACTTGTAAAAGCGGGGTTTGATACCCTTGTAAATGCGGGATACCAGCCTGAAATAGCGTATTTTGAATGTCTTCATGAGCTTAAGCTTATAGTCGACCTCATGTATGCCAAAGGTATGGCGGGAATGAGATATTCCATATCGGATACGGCCGAGTACGGCGATGTTACAAGAGGTCCAAGAATTATCACGGAAGAGACAAGAAAAGAAATGAGGAAAATCCTGGCTGAAATACAGAACGGCGAGTTTGCAAGGGAATGGCTGCTTGAAAACAGGGTCGGAAGGCCTGTGTATAATGCTCTCGTCAGACAGGGAAAAGAGCATTTAATTGAAAAAGTCGGAGAAAAGCTTAGGGCTATGATGAAATGGCTCAGCAAATAAAAGAGGTGATCTTTCCGGATGATGAAAAGAAACGGCAATGAGAAAGTAATAGTTTATGATACTACGCTCAGGGATGGAGAACAGTCGCCCGGGGCAAGCATGAACATAAAAGAGAAGCTTGAAGTGGCAAAACAGCTTCTCCGTCTTAATGTTGATGCGATAGAAGCGGGCTTTCCAATAGCTTCTCCCGGTGATTTTGAAGCTGTAAAGCTTATTTCATCTGAGATAAAGGGCCCGGTTATTTCGGGTCTCGCAAGATCTCTGTCCAAGGATATAGACGCAGCTTATGAAGCGTTAAAAAAGGCCAAAAGGAAAAGAATCCATGTTTTTCTCGCCACTTCCAAGATACATATGAAATACAAGCTCAAAAAGGCTGGAGAAGAGATACTTTCTCAAGCCGTTGACGCGGTGAGGTATGCGAAAAAAATGTGCGATGATATAGAATTTTCGCCCGAGGATGCGTCCCGGACCGAACCTGAATTCCTTGCAAGAGTCGTGGAAGCGGTTATAAAAGCGGGAGCCACCACTGTGAATATACCCGATACAGTGGGATATGCTATACCCATGGAATTCGGCTCTCTTATCAAGTACCTGTTTGCTCACGTGGAAAGTATAGATAAAGCTGTGGTAAGCGTACATTGCCATAATGATCTTGGGCTTGCTGTCGCTAATTCTCTTGAAGCCGTTGTTAACGGTGCGAGACAGGTGGAATGCACCATTAACGGGATAGGTGAAAGGGCCGGAAATTGTTCACTTGAAGAAATAGTGATGGGAATTAAAACAAGAGGCGACATCTTTAAGTGCAGAACCGGCGTGAATACCACGGAGATAATGAAAGCGAGCCGTCTTATCACGCGCGTTACGGGTATTGTCGTCCAACCTAACAAAGCCATAGTGGGTGAAAATGCCTTTGCCCATGAAGCCGGAATACATCAGGACGGAGTCCTTAAAGAGAGAAAAACTTATGAAATAATGTCTCCCCATGATGTCGGTGTTGATAAGAGCAAACTTGTTCTTGGAAAACACTCGGGCCGGCATGCTTTTAAGGAAAGGGTAAAAGAGCTTGGTTTTGACCTTGGTGATTCGGACGTTGAGAAAGCATTCGAAAGGTTCAAGATCCTCTGTGACAAGAAAAAAGCTGTTTATGATGATGACCTTGTCGCTATAGTAAACGATGAAATAGCGGAGGTGAGAGAGGTATTCAAGCTTCATACACTTGACATAAGTTATAAGACAGGGAGTATACCCGAAGTTAATGTTATTCTCGATAAGGAGAAAAGGAAAATATCAAGGAGATCGTCGGGCGATGGCCCTGTAGACGCGATATACAAAGCTATAGATAAAATCACAAAAATAAATGGGTTGCTGCTTGATTATAACATTCGTTCGGTAACTTCCGGGAAAGACGCCATCGGGGAAGTCCTGGTGAGAGTTGATTTCGGGAAAGGGCGTATCATAAACGGAAGGGGCGCCAGTACGGATGTTGTTGAAGCAAGCGCAAAAGCCTATCTTAATGCGGTTAATAAGTTGATATCAAGCAGAGTTTCCGTAAAAACCGGAAGGCTTATATAAGGCATGAAAAAAGTTTTTCTCATAGGTCATCCTCTGGGCCATTCCGCATCCGAAGTTTTTCAGAACGCGGGTTTTCGCGCCCTTGACATGAGCGTTTCATATGAGAATTGTGATATTGAACGAAGTCAGCTGTTATCCACGGTATCTGAAATCAAAGCTTCAGACGATTACCTGGGTTTCAACGTTACTATTCCCTACAAGACTGATATTATCCGGCTGTTGGACAATGTCGATTCCGACCCGTACGCAAAGATAACCGGAGCTGTTAATACTGTTGTCCGGAAGGCAAGCGGTGAATTATGGGGTTATAACACGGATGTAATTGGTTTTTGCGAAGCGGTGGAGAAAAAGCTGGGTTTTGATTTTACCGGGAAGAAAGTACTGGTAATAGGGGCCGGAGGAGCGGGAAGGGCTGTAGTTGCTTCGATGGCCGGGAAAGTTGCCGGCGTTGTAATAGCAGATATTGATTTATCCAGGGCGGACCGGATAGTATGCGAAGCGAAAAAAGGAATGCCCCGCGCTAATCTGACTTCAAAAAATGCAGGTGATATTGATGAAGAAATCAGACAAGCCGATTTAGTGGTGAATGCGACGCCGCTCGGGATGGGAAAAGACACCAGAACCCCGATAAATACCGATTTGCTGCGTGAAGGGCAGTATCTGTTTGATGTTGTATATAATCCCATTGAAACTATTTTACTGAAAAAGGCAAAAGAAAGAGGCGTGCTCTGCAGTAACGGCCTTTCAATGCTTTTTTATCAGGGCTGGCATGCGTTCAGGCTCTGGATAGAAGAATATAATAAGCGTTCGGGTAAAAAGCTCTATCCGGATGACAAAGTCCACAATAAGATGGTTGAAGCTTTAAAAAAACATTTTGGTGTTGACGAATTATGAGCCCGTTTTTTTTCTGGTCTGTTGTATGTTTTGTTTTAGGCCTTATAACAGGAAGTTTCCTGAATGTCTGCGTTTACAGGATGCCCCGCGGCCTTTCAATAATAACGCCGCCGTCTCACTGTCCCGAGTGCAATTCAAGAATATTATGGTACGATAACATACCTGTCGTCAGCTATCTGTTCCTGAAGGGGAGATGCAGGCGGTGCGGCAGGCCTATCAGTCCTCTTTATCTGGTTGTGGAAGTTATTACGGCGCTGCTTTTCCTGTCGGCATATCTGTTTTCGGATACTCTCCCGGAAATAATGTTCAGGATTGTTCTGTTTTCAATCCTGGTTCTTGCGTCTTTTATCGACATAAAACATTTTATCATTCCGGACGAATCTAATTTGATAGGATTTATTTTTGCCGTGCTGATGTCTGCCTTATTCCCTTATCTCCAGGGCTGCGATGTGTGGTATATGGCTCTGGCGGATTCTTTGCTGGGAGCTTTTACGGGTTTCCTAACGCTCGGATTTGTGTCTTTTGCGGGTTCCAGGCTGCTGAAAAAGGATGCGATGGGATTCGGGGATGTTAAGTTTATTGCGATGATAGGAGCTTTTGCCGGTTGGAAGCTGGTATTGCTTACAATTATGACGGCATCCCTTATAGGAGCGGTTTTGGGCGGGGCTCTTATGCTGTTTAAAAACAGGAACCTGAAAGGGAGAATACCATTCGGGCCTTATCTGGCTGCAGGGACTGTGATATCGGTACTCTTCGGAAAATCTATTATCGGCTGGTATTTTTCTTTTTGCGGGATATAGTAAGTTTTACCGCAGATCCGGCGTCCATATGTAAATCTGGTTTTTTCCCTGATTCTTCGCCTTATACAAAGCTTTATCAGCCTGCTTTATAATTTCTTCGATGTCTTCGGAATTTTCAGGGAAACAGGATGCTCCTATGCTGAGCGTTACGGGTATCCTTGATCCGTTGACCACGGGGGCTGTTATAAGAATGGCATTCAAAAGCCGCCTGCCGAAATCAACAGTGTCTTTTGATTTAAGGTTCGGAAGGCAAATCATGAATTCATCTCCGCCGTATCTGCAGGCGAAGTCGGTTTTTCGCAGGGTCTCCTTTATATTCTTTGCTATCGACTGGAGGACCGCATCGCCGTTGGGATGCCCGTATGTATCATTGACGGATTTAAAATTATCGACATCCAGGATAAATAATGTCATTACATCGCCGTATCTCTTGCACCTGTAGAGTTCGGTCTCAAGGCGCGCCTTGAAATGCCTTATAATGAACAATCCTGTCAGGCTGTCGGTTATGGACAGTTCCTGTACTTTTTCAAAAAGGCGCGCGTTTTCGACGGCCATGGCAATCTGCCCGGCAAATGATTTTATCGTTTGGATTTCATCGGAAGTGATTTTTTCCTGGCTCAGGATATTATCTACGACCAGGATGCCTACGACCTGGTCTTTGACATGGAGAGGCACATAGACTACCCTGTCGTGAAATTCAACGGCCGTTTCTTTGTCCGGAAATTGTAGGACCATATCTACAAAGGGGTGGATGCCGTGTTCAAGAGAATAGCATTCTTTTTCCAGAGAAGTTGTTTCTCCCCTCATATCATAGGATATTTCGCCTTTCAGTAATTTTTCGTCTTTGTTTACAAGATAGAGGCGCACCCTGTCAAAGCCGAGGTTCTTAACTATACTTTTTACCACAAGACCCAGAAGTTTGTTTAGATAAATGCTTTTGACGATGTTGGAAGTTATTTCGAAAGAACCTTTGAGTTGCCGCATGTGAATTTCGTTTTGAAGAAACAAGGTAAGGTTTTTCAGGGAGATTGCAAGTTCCATACAGAATGTGTGAATTTGCGAGATTATGTTTTGAGTAAGGCTGGTTCCTGTCAGGAGCGAAACCCGGACCATTCCGAGAAATTCATTTTTGAACCTTAATGCGAAACAGGCGCTTTTATGCCGGTCCCTGTCAATTACTATGTCGGTTGTGCCGATTACGAGCTGCCAGAGAGGCATTTCTTTTGTCAGCGGAATAAGTTCTGCCCCTTCCTGGATGACACCCATAAAAAGGACTTTTTGGCAGCGCAGGATATTTTCATGTTTATCCCATGCGAATATTGTTGCCTCGATTTTCCCGAGCGACTTTCCGAGGAGCAGGAGCGCATGTGTGAATAAAGAATCTGTATCCCTGTCCTGGCTTATAAGATGAATGGATTCTTTCGAAAAAACCACGCTTGAAGGCATAACTTTGGGCTTTTTGTTCTTTTTTTCAGCATTTTCTGGCATATACATGTACCCTTAACTATGGATCGATGTTATGTAATTAGCTTCAGCTGCCGCTTTCGCTATTTCCTCATCAACGATTTCTTCCGAAAACTTGCCGGTTCGGATCTGCAACAACACCCTGTCGGTGAATGCGGTTATTATTTTCTCAAGCGAGCCCACAAGGGATGAATACGGCGTATATAAAAATGTTATACCGTTTTTAAGTGCGGTGGTTATGGCTTCATGGTATTGTTCATAGCCCTTAAAAAATTCTTTTAAAAGCGATGTCCGGGAAGGGAAAGCTCCTATCACATAGCAGTGCCTGAGCTGTGATTCGGGAGAGATCAAATATCTGATCCATTCGGAGGCTTCTTCCGGGTAGCGGCATAGTTTGGGGGTTGCAAGGCAGCTTCCGCCTACGAATGGGAAACTACCTTTCGGGCCTTTGGGAACCTGCGTCAGGTCGTAATTTTCAACTACCTCGGGAGAAAAATCAGAATGTTTCAGGTTTGCCAGGTTGTAGAACGGCGACTTGCCGTTTATCTCCATCGCGTATCTGCCTGAAAAAAATGTTCCTGGCGGCGTTATCCCGTACTTGCCTTCCGTTCCTGCAAACAGGTCGTTTACCAGGTGGAAATACCATTTAAACGCGTTTCTTGCTTCAGGTTTATCAAAAGCTATTCTCCTCAGGTCTGAGGAAAGGAAGTTGCCTCCCATTCCCCACAACCACGGCGCAATATCATGGATAAATATGGTTTCAGGATGTCCCGACAGCTTGTAAGCCATGATGTCGTCATCGGATTTCCTGCTGTTTTGTATCGTCATACATACATTTCTGAAAGATTCAAAGTCGCCGATATCGGCAACGCCGAAACCAAATTTCTTCAGTACATCTTTTCTGAAATAGAGAAGCCTTATATCGGAAAACCATGGAATACAGAGAATCATATCGGTATTGGGTGACTTGGGGACATTTTTCAGCGGTTCGATGATATCTTCGGTTATTGAATAATCGAAGAAATCTCTCATATCCCTTAATACGCCCAGATATGTAAGGCTCGGGACCCATGTTGTCCCTATTTGGATTACATCGGGAGGGGCTAATTCATCCTGATGCTTGTAGTAATTCATGAGCCTGTCCCATGCGTGGGCCCATGGGATGATTGTGGGTTCAATGTGTATATTCCTGTTTTGCTGCTCGAAGTTTGATATCTCCTGCTGCAGGACGCCCAGGGTATCGAAATCCGCATTCGGCATAAGCCAGAAATTTATGACTGTCTTAGACATATCAGGATGTCCCGTTAAGTTTTTTTATTATTGCGTCCGCAACATTTTCGGGAGAAAGGCCGTTTGTATCTATGATATGATCGGCCTTCTCATAATGAGTTTTCCTTTGAAGGAGAAGCCTGCCGACCTGGTTTTTCCTGTCCGGCATGTTTAACAGCGGCCTGTGAGTGCTTTTCTCCGTTCTCTTAATGACATTTTCCGGTGAGACCATAAGTGAGAATGTTATGCCGTTTTTTCTCAGGTTTCTTATGTTCTCTTCGTTCAGGACAACGCCTCCGCCCGTGGATATAATTAAATTATCGGAAGAGGATAACCTTTCCGACAATATTTTCTCAAGGTTTCTGAAGTATTGCTCGCCTTTTTTGCTGAAAATTTCCGGAATGGGCATACCGGCTTCTTTTTCAATCACATCATCCATTTCGATATATTTCATATTTAATTTTTGGGATAGGATTTTTGCGACCGTTGATTTGCCCGAAGCCATGAAGCCGAATAGTACTATGTTCATCTGCCCCCCAGGCGGCTGATGTATCCATCGAAATTATTTTT
>JAFGBE010000074.1 GCA_016933315.1 Candidatus Auribacterota bacterium | reverse complement strand
TCAAGCAAATGCGGGAGCGCGGACGTTCTGGTAAAAGCCGGGGTGAATGTGGATATTGATGAAAACAAAGTCGCGGCTTGTATTGATAAAATCGGGATAGGTTTTTTATTCGCACCGTCATTTCATCCGGCGATGAAATTTGCAATAGGCCCCAGAAAAGAACTGAAGACGAGGACGATTTTTAATATACTCGGCCCTATTACCAACCCCGCTTCGGCCAAGTATCAGCTAATAGGCGTTTTTGACAGGCGGCACACCCGTATTCTGGCCGAAGTTTTGAACAAGCTCGGGACAAAAAGGGCGATGGTGGTTCACGGTATGGACGGTATAGATGAAATCACTATTACGGATAAGACATTTGTTTCGGAGCTGAATGACGCTAAAGTGAAGGATTATGAGATAGACCCGGAAGATTACGGTTTTAAGATAGCTTCTGCAAATGATATAAAAGGAGGGGATGCGGAACGCAACACACGCATACTTTTTTCGGTGCTTAAGGGTGAAAAATCGGCATTCAGGGATATTGTGTTATTGAACGCCGGAGCGGCGATAATGTGCGCCGGCCGGGGCAAAGATATGGCGGAATCCTTATCCATGGCGGTTGAATCCATTGATTCAGGCAGGGCGTATAACAAACTTAAATCATTGATTGATTTTACCAACAAGGGATGAAAAGCTTATGATACTTGAAGAGATACTGAAATATAAAGAACAGGAAATCAAAGAGAGAAAGAAAAAGTTTCCTCTTGAGGCCCTGAAAGATAAATGTGAGATGGCGCCTCTAACCAGGCCGTTTGCGGCCGCGATAAACCGGGATGATTTCATATCCGTTATCGCCGAATCGAAAAAAGCTTCGCCTTCAAAGGGCAATATAGTCGATTCCTATGACCCTGTTTTCATCATCTCCCAATATGAGGAAGGGGGCGCTAATGCGATATCGGTATTGACTGATGAAAGATATTTTAAGGGTTCCATTGACGACCTGGTCAATATAAAGGCTAACACAAAACTGCCTGTTTTAAGAAAAGATTTCATTATAGATGCATACCAGCTTTACGAGAGCAAGGCTGCCGGAGCGGATGCCGTACTTTTAATAGCAAAAGCCATTTCGGGAGATAAAATCAAAGAGATGCTGGAGATATCGTTCGGTTTGTATCTTGACGTGGTTGTTGAAGTCCATGATGAAGAGGAACTAGACGGCGTTGTCGGTATCAGCGGGATAAAGATTATCGGCATAAACAACAGGAACCTGGATGATTTCAAGGTGGACATCGGCACATCGGAAAAGCTTCTGCCGAAGATCCCGAAAGGCATTATAAAGATATCCGAGAGCGGGTTTTTTTCAAAATCGGATGTGGCGCGTATTGTAAATGCGGGGGCGGATGCAGTGCTGGTAGGCGAAGCCCTTATGAAGGCCAAAGATAAAAAAGAGAAGATAAAGGAACTTAAAATCGCGA
Source organism: Candidatus Auribacterota bacterium (assembly GCA_016933315.1). GTDB lineage: Bacteria > Auribacterota > UBA6266 > UBA6266 > UBA6266 > UBA6266. The sequence goes on along the minus strand of JAFGBE010000074.1, from coordinate 5,476 downwards.
AACATAAGAATGAGAGAGGCAGTTTCGGAGCTGCCTGAAATAAAGGGTTGATTATGATAAGGGTCAAGATCTGCGGGATTACGAATTTTGAGGATGCGGACGCGGCGTGCGCCTACGGCGCCGACGCGCTCGGTTTTGTTTTTGCGGATAGCCCGAGGAGGATAAAACCGGAAGAAGCAAGAAGGATTATCAAAGCCCTGCCCCCGTTTGTCACGACCGTGGGTGTGTTTGTGAATGAAGACGAGAGGGAAATAAGGCGGGTTGCGGATTTCTGCGATCTTGATTATCTTCAGTTCCACGGCGATGAAACGCCGGAATTCTGCGGTAATTTCGGGAGAAAAATAATCAAAGCTTTCAGGGTCTCCGGCAAAGAGGACATTAAAGAGATAGAAAAATATTCTTCGCCTGATTTTATACTTCTGGATGCTTACGACAAAAATAAAATGGGCGGAACCGGGCATACATTCGACTGGCATATAGTATCTTCATTAAGAAGGGAGAACAGGGCTATTATCCTGTCCGGGGGGCTTAAAGTCGGAAACCTTATAGGCGCTTTGATGACTGTTAAGCCTGATGCCGTGGATGTGTGCAGCGGGATTGAAAAATCTCCCGGAAAAAAAGACCATGCTAAAATGAAAGATTTTATTAATCTTGCAAAAAAAGCGCTGATATTTTAAAAAAGGAAATTTCAATAATGAATCCCGATAAAAGAGGAATGTTCGGAAAATTCGGCGGCAAGTTTGTGCCTGAAACCTTAATGAATGCGCTTGCCGAACTTGAGAACTGTTACAGGAAATGCATAAAAGAAAAATCGTTCAGAGACGAATTGAATTATTACCTTCATGAATATGCCGGCAGGCCCACGCCTCTTTACTATGCTGAAAGATTATCGCATAAGCTGGGGCACAAGATTTATCTTAAAAGGGAAGACCTTCTGCATACGGGAGCGCATAAAATCAATAATACCATCGGGCAAATACTGCTTGCCAGGAGGATGGGGAAGAAAAGGATAATAGCGGAAACAGGGGCGGGTCAGCATGGTGTTGCCACAGCTACAGTTTCCGCAATGTTCGGCATAAAATGTGAAGTGTATATGGGAGAGGAAGATATTCACAGGCAGAACCTTAATGTATTCAGGATGAATCTCCTGGGAGCCAATGTCATCAACGTTAAGTCCGGAAGCAGGACTCTGAAGGATGCGATGAACGAAGCGATCAGGGATTGGGTGACTAATGTGCGCCATACCCATTATATCCTCGGTTCTGTCGGCGGGCCGCATCCTTACCCGATGATTGTAAGGGATTTTCAGAAAATCATCGGACAGGAGGCCAAAAAGCAGATTTTAAAGAAAGAGGGAAAGCTTCCCGATTATCTGGTCGCCTGTGTCGGCGGCGGCAGCAACTCCATAGGATTATTCTATAATTTTTTGAAAGACAGGAAAGTTAAGCTTATCGGGGTTGAAGCAGGCGGACTGGGCATCAGGACAGGGAAGCACGCCGCCCGCTTTAAAGGCGGGCAGGTAGGGGTCCTGCATGGTTCCAAATCTTATGTCCTGCAGGATGAAAACGGGCAGATATCCACAACTCATTCCGTTTCAGCCGGGTTGGATTATGCGGGTGTGGGGCCTGAACACAGCTACCTTTTCGAAAAAGGCAGGATCCAGTATGACGCAGTTTCCGATAAAGAGGCGGTAGAAGCTTTTACTTTTTTATGCAGGAGCGAGGGTATAATCCCCGCGCTTGAAAGCGCCCATGCTGTAGCGTATGTGATAAAAAACCATAAAAAACTGGGCAGGAACAAGCTTATAATAATCAACCTGTCCGGCAGAGGCGATAAGGACGTGCAGGTCGTGGGCGATTACATATCTTGACTATTATGAATAGAATAGACAGAAAATTTGCTGAACTCAGGAAAGCTTCCCGCAAGGGTTTTGTTCTGTACCTGACTGCCGGCGACCCCACTATGTCCGACTCTTTTAAAATCATTTCCCAGGTTGAAAAGGCCGGGGTGGATATACTTGAACTCGGGGTTCCTTTTTCTGATCCGCTGGCTGACGGGCCTACTATACAGAGGGCTTCTTCAAGGTCGTTAAAACATCGCACATCCATGAAAGATGTCTTGAATCTTGTAAAAAGGCTCAGAAAGGGCGGCATTGAGGTTCCCCTGGTTATTTTTACCTATTATAATCCTGTATTGAAATACGGGTTAAAAAGATTTATTTCCGACTGCAGCGATAACGGAGTGGATGGGGCGCTGATACTGGACCTTCCCCATGATGAAGCGGGCGAATATGTTTTGTCGGCGTCGGAAAAAGATATCAAAACGATATTCCTGATAACCCCGACTACTCCCGAAAGAAGGATAAGGGATATTGTCAAAGTGTCTTCGGGTTTTATATACTGCGTATCCAGGACGGGTGTTACCGGGGCAAGGAAGGATTTGAGCGGGGAAGCGCCCTCTATCGTAAAAAAGATAAAGAGGCATACGAAGTTACCTGTTGCTGTCGGTTTCGGTATCTCCACCGCCAAACAGGTCAAAAAAGTGTCCGGATACTGTGATGCGGTTGTTGTAGGGAGCGCCGCCGTGAAAAAGATTGAAGAGAACATTAACTCGAAGGATATCGGAAAGTCAGTGGGAAGATATGTGGCGGCGCTGACGAAAGGGCTTACATAAGATAATGGACGCGAAGATATACGCAGTGTTGATGGCAGGAGGAAAAGGCGAGAGGTTCTGGCCCCGCAGCAGGGAATCTGCGCCAAAGCAGTTCCTTGCTGTTTATGGTCAGAAAACACTTGCGCAGCTTTCCGTTTCCAGGATTAAAAAACTTGTCAGGCCCCGGAATATTTTTGTTATTACGGGAGCCAGGCAGCTTGCTTCCGCGAGGAAGCAGCTTAAAGATATCCCTGCCGGGAATATAATCGCCGAACCCGTAGGCCGGAATACGGCCCCGTGCGCCGCCCTGGCCGCCGCCGTCATTTCCAGGAAGATGAAAGATGCCGTGATATTGATGCTTCCGGCGGACAGTTATATTTCCGATGAGGCGCTTTATCTGAAAACCCTGAAGGAAGCGGCCGAATTTGCATTCAGGGAGCGAAAACTGGTCACAGTGGGTATAACCCCGCGTTATCCGAGCACTGAGTACGGATACATAGAGCCGGCGAAAAGAGCGTGCAATAAAAGCAAGATCAGGGTATTCCCCGTGAGAAAGTTCAAGGAGAAGCCGTCTCTCAGCGTTGCGAAGAGATACCTGAAGAGAGGGTTGAAGTGGAACAGCGGCATGTTTATATGGAGAGCTGATGTTTTTATCGATGAGTTTAGCAGGCACGCTCCCCAATACAGGAAGAGCATGTTTCTTTTTCTGAAGGCCGGAAACTCCATAAGAAAAGTGATGAACAGGGAATATCCGGGAATGGTCAAAGATTCCATAGACTACGCCCTTATGGAAAAATCGGAGAATATCGCGATGGTAGAAGGAAATTTCGGCTGGGATGACCTTGGCACATGGGTCAGCCTGAAAAGATTTATGAAGAAGGATTCTTCCGGCAATTATATATCGGGTGATGTGTTTATGTCCAATTGCAGGAATTGCATGGCTATATCCGATAAGGGCGCTTTAGGCATGGCTGATATGCATGATGTTGTCGCGGTAAAGACGGCGGATGCGGTTATGGTGTGTCCGGCGGATAATGTGCCGGAAGTGAAAAAAATCGTGGGTTTGATACAGCAAAAAGGGAAAATAAAATACCTGTGAAGTTTTTAGGGATAGATTTCGGGCATAAAAGGGTTGGCCTTGCCGTTAGCGATGATTTGAATATTACGGCTCAGGGATTAGGCTTTGTGCAGTTTAACAGCATGGACTTGTTTATCAAGTCTTTGTCACAACTCATTGAAGATAAGGGAATTACAGCTATTGTTATTGGAAATCCGATTAATATGTCCGGTAAAGACAGTCCCGGAAGCAGGAGGGTCAAAGACCTTGCCGGGAAAATCAACGAAAAACTGGGTATAGACGTTAAGCTCTGGGATGAAAGATTGACCACTGTTTCAGCCCAGAGGATACTGATATCCGCGAATATAACCAGAAAAAAGAGAAAAGAAAAAGTAGATTCCCTCGCAGCCCAGATCATGTTGCAGAATTTCCTGGACCACCTTGAAAATAAAAGGCAAATGTGATTTTCTGCGGAAGTCTGCACAAATGAGAAAAAAACATAAAGTACAGTTAGTTGCGCCTGCCGGAAATATTGAAAAACTCAGGACAGCTTTTATGTACGGCGCCGATGCCGTTTATATAGGCTATCCGGGAATGAGCCTGCGTTCATATGCCGAAAACCTTGATTTCAGCGATATAAAAAGGATATCGGGAGAGACAGGGAAAACGGGGAAAAAATTATATCTTGCCCTGAACGCCTACCTCAAAGAGGCCGATTTAAAGAAAGCCCGGGCCGCAATAAAGAAGATCAACGCCATAAAGCCGGCTGCTGTTATTATATCGGATGCGGGAATGATAAAGGTTGCGCGCCGCTTCTTATGTCCCGGAGTAAAAATTCATTTAAGCACACAGGCCAACACGCTGAATTCCTCTGCGGCGTTATTCTGGAAAAAATCGGGTGTCGACAGGATAATACTGGGCAGGGAAGTCAGTTTAAAGGATATCCGCAGCATAAAAAAGGCAGCGCCGGGGATGGAGCTGGAGATTTTTTGCCACGGCGCGATGTGTGTCTCTTACTCGGGCCGCTGCCTGTTAAGTTCCGTGATGACCGGAAGGAGCGCGAATGAAGGGAAATGCACTCATCCGTGCAGGTGGAAATATTATCTGGTTGAAGAGACAAGGCCCGGCGAATATTTCCAGGTTGAATCTTTCGCCGGCGGTTCGTATATTTTAAATTCGAAAGATTTGAATATGATTAATTATATCGCGGAAATAGCTGAGGCGGGTGTAGACTCAATTAAAATAGAAGGGAGAATGAAAAGCCTGTATTATATTGCCTGTGTCGTGCGCGCTTACAGGAGCGCCATAGATTCTTATTATTCCGGCGAAAAAAGGCCGCCGAAAAAAATAATCGAAGAACTTGAAAAAATAAGCCACAGGAAATATACTACTGGTTTCTATGTTAATAGGGATTCTGATTCAGATATGCTCTTTACCGATACATCCGCATATGAGAGGAAATATGATTTTCTGGGCGTTGTGGAAAACGCCGATGATAATATCGTGACGCTGGAAGTGAGAAATAAGATCAGAACGGGCGATTCGGTTGAAGTGATAGGCCCTGATATAGGGCAGGACAGAAAAGAAAAAATAAACTTGATGTTTGAGGAGAACGGCGGGGTTTTAAAAGAAGCGAATCCCGGGATGAAAGTAAAGCTCAACTTCAAGCACGGGGCTTGCGCCGGCGATTTAGTCAGGAAAAAAAATGAACAACAAAGTTAAAATAACTAAACTTTCGAACGGCATAAGAATAGTCACCACCGAGAT
>JAFGBE010000073.1 GCA_016933315.1 Candidatus Auribacterota bacterium | reverse complement strand
TATTTCCGCCAGCAAACCGGTTGCGGACGGTTTGATTTTTTTGCCTTCTTTTTCCACCCTGTTTTTTATCAATTCCGGCAGTTTCCACGATTTAATCTCGGGATAATACTTGATATAATCTTTGCTTATGCTCTTCAGGGAGGAAGATATCTGCCTGGGAAGGTTTTCAAAAACGAAAACTATGCAATTTTGCCGGAAAGGATTCTGTATATACGACACGATCTGTTTAAAATCGCCGCTGATGTAGTCATCGCATGACCTGACGATAACCAATTTCTTATCGCCGAATAAGGGGAGCGTTGAAATGTCTCCCAGGATGCTTTCAAGGGACGTATCCTTTGCTGAATATACGGTTATGTCTTTCCCCGCATTCCCGGAAAAATATTTTTTTAACTTATCGAGGTCATCTTCAATCCGGCCGGTATCCTTGCCGTAGACTAAATAAACAGGAAGAATTTGCATCTCTCTACTTTTCTCGCTAAATATTACCAGCGCTCAACCACTTTCTGGAGTATCTGCCTGGATATTCTTTCAGCCGCGCGCCACATGGAGGATTTTTCGGATTCATAGATATCTTTGCTGATAATAACAGTCTGCTGTTCTCTTTCCAGCGGTATTGACCTTTTCTTCGAAGCAGGTATGTTGGGATTCACAAAATAGGTGTTTTTGCCGCTTATCTTCACATCTTTGAAAATATAATCGCCGGTCTTTTGGTCCAGCAGGTCAAATGCCATTGTTATTTCCATCTGATATTCGACGACTTCACGGTATTCATCCCCTGCAAATCTTTCGCCGGTCCTTCTCCATCCCGTTATACGGCCCTTTAAAAGCAGATCGGCATCTTTCTTGTCCGATACTATCAGCGAACCGTCCCTTTGAAACTGGTCAATCACCGCATCCGTCAGATAACTTTCAATATCTTCCTGGTAAGTCTCATTCCTGAAAACGGGTATCGCAATTGTCCTGTAATCATCCAGTATCAGCGACCCCGCTTTATAGCCGCATCCGGAAAGCAGGCTCAGCGATATACAGCAGGCGATTATCAGTCTATGCGCCGGATTATATTTCAATCGGAAAACTCCTCTATTTCTACTTCTTCAACATCTTCAGACACGGCAGGCGCTGGGCTTCCCCCCTGTTTCCCCTTGTCACCCTTTTCATCCGGGGTAAGCACCTCTTTCACGGGTTTAGTAACTGTTTCAACCGCTCCTCCCACAGGTTCTGTCACCATGTCCACAGCTTCGTCAAGCGGCATGCTCATAGACCTTTCCCTGTCATCCGGAACGCCGCCCATAAGCCTGTTTTCCTTTTCAACCCTCTTTGCAACCGGCTCTTGTTTGCCTTCGACCTGTTTGAAGCGGGCGGAAGAAAGTACTTTCGCCGCCTTTTTGGACCATTTCGAATCCGGATACTGGTTCAGAAGAAGCTCATAGTATACTTTTGAAGATATGTAATTGCCCTGTTTCTCATAAAAAACGCCGTTCCTGTACAGCTCTTCGGCTTTTCTCTCTTCAAGTTCCGTTATAAGTTCATCTGCCTTGCCCATAAGATCGCTCCGGGGATACTGCTTCCTGAATTGATACAATTCTTTTATGGCATTATCCGTTGCTTCCTGGTCATATTCAGGCCCTTTTGATTTATCATACCAGCACAGCCCTATCTGGAACTTGGCGTCATCGGCAAATTCCGCATCGGAATAGATTTCCAGCACTTTTCCGTAAGCCTCGACCGCTTTATTGTAATCACCTATTTTCTGATAGGCCAGACCCGCCCTGAACTGCGCTTCAGGCGCAAGCTTTGAAAAAGGGGCCTGCTCAACAAGAAACTCGAATATTTCGGCGGCTTTGTCGGTGGCAGTAAGGACTTTAAACTTCCATAAATACCTGCGTCTCCCGGCCAGAAAATCGTTCCCTATCCTGTAAATGTTATCTATTATCTCATCCACATGACCATATGAAGGATATTTTTCAAGGACGGATTTGTAGGCCAGAAAAGCTTCATAGTATTTTCCTGCTTTTTCATACATCCGACCCATCGCCATCTGTCCCTCGGGAGCAAAAGCCGAACCGGGAAAAAATTTCGCCACTTTTTTATATTCGTCGGCCGCTTCCTTATATTCTTTCTTTTCCTCAAAGGAACGCGCATATTCCATCTGAAGCTTTGCGGTTTTTTTCGGTTCCCACTTGGGATTGACGAATTTGCCCGATTCCGGAGTCCATACCCACGGGGCGGGAGCAAATGTGGAAACCGAGGCCAGAGCCAGCACAAATATTATTTTATAGCAATATCTCTTCATCATTATTTTTTCCTGTATAATTATTTATTTTAAAACAATAAAAAACTAAATCATCTTATAGGAGGCCAATTTAACTGTCAATAATAAAACCACGCGCACCGCGATATTGGAATAGACAGCGGCCAGAATATCATCAAGCATTATGCCCGGCGAACCGTTCAGATGCTGCAACTTCCTTATTCCCAGCGGCTTATATATATCAAAAAACCTGTTTGCGATAAATCCGGTTATAACCGCGGCAAAAAAGAATTTCTCGGGAATATCAATAAACAGAAAAACGAGGTAAACCGCCGCAATTTCATCGATAATAATACACCCGGGGTCTTTCCTGTTCAGGATTTTTTCCGCTCTGCCGGAAGCAAAAAAGCCGGCGCATCCCAGCGCAAAAAAACATATGCTGTTCAAAAGCATATGGCCTTTCAGGGAGAAAAACAGCAAAAACCCTATTAACGTGCCGATGGTGCCGGGTATTTTGGGGAAATATCCCGCGCCGAAAAATGTTGATATTATTACGCTGCCGCGTCCGGATATATTATCTTTATTCATGGATGAACAAATTTTTATTTTTTTTGAAATAGAAAAAGCCCGACAGGACCGATAAAACCATTGCGATAAAAATCAGTATGTAAGATATGAAACCGAAGTAATAATCCACCCTTGTATCCCACTTGAAAAAGGTGGTTAGAATTTCTTTTGCCGAAAGAAAAAGAAGTATAACGGAGATAGCGACTATCTGGGATATTATTTTATTCTTCCCCCCCCTTCCGGCCGGGATTACCCGCCCTTTCGAGGCGGCGAGCAACCGCAGGCCCGTAACAAAAAACTCCCTTCCGATGATTACGACTACCATCCATGCGGGGACATGGGTATCCTTCAGCTGTACGAATGTTATCAGCGCGGCGGAAATCATTATCTTGTCCGCGAGAGGGTCCATTAACTTTCCGAAATCCGTTACGATGTTTCTGTCCCTTGCAATCTTACCGTCCAGATAATCAGTCACGCAGCCTGCGGCAAACAGCAAAGTCGCCAAAACACCTTTCAAAGGGATTCCCGAAACCAGGACGCCCATAAATACAAAAGCAATGAATATCCGTATCAATGTCAGCTTATTAGGAACATTCATGGCTATTTACACTCCGCAAATAATTCAAAATGGGAACTTTTTCCGACAAAAACATCCACCATATCCCCCGGCTTTAAATTTCCGCCCGACACCCTTACGGTGCAATCGATATCCGGCGCATCCCACTGGCTTCTAGCAACACAATATTTGTCTCCGCCGCCGCACGAATCAATTATAACCCTGATCCGTTTCCCTGTTAAATCTTTATTTTTCCCGGAAGATATTTTTTTCTGGATGTCCATCAGTTCCATATGTCTTCTCACAGCCTCTGCTATCCCGACCCTGCCGTTTAAGTTATATGCGGCCGTTTCTTCTTCGGGAGAATAGACAAAAGCCCCCATCCTGTCCAGCTCCGCCGACTTTACAAAATCTTTCAGTTCGCGGTAAATCTTCTTCGTTTCACCCGGAAATCCCACGATGAATGTGCTCCTGATTTTAAGCCCTTCGATTCTGTTTCTCAGTGTATCGATCAATCCGGCTATTTCACTTCCGGTTATTTTTCTGTTCATAGCGCGCAGGATGCCGTCATTGACATGCTGCAGCGGAATGTCCATATACCTGCAGATTTTCTCCGAATCGGAAACCGCGGAAATAATGCCGTCTGTAATATGGGCCGGATGCATATACATAAGCCTGATCCACCTGATACCCCCGATATCCTCGATTTTCTTCAGCAGCGCCGGCAGTTCCCTCCTGCCCCTGTCGCTGCCGTATGAAGCGATATCCTGGCCTATTATTATAAGTTCTTTTACGCCTTTGCCGGCAAGGATTTTTGCTTCTTCTATAATCTCCCCCGCGGGGCGGCTTCTTAAGCGGCCTCTTATCATCGGTATTGTGCAAAAAGAGCAGTTGTTGCTGCACCCTTCGCTCAATTTCAAATAAGCGTAATGACCCGGCGCCGTAACCGTCCTTCCGCGAAAATCAGCTCTTTTGCGCCCCATGGGGATAAATTCACGGCCTCCGGCTGTTGTACGCCTGTACCTCCTTATGATACGGGCTGTTTCTTCAACCGACGAAGGCCCTATAAAGCAATCGACCGCCGGAATCTTATTAAAAAGCTCTTTTCCATACCTTGTTACGAGGCATCCCGCGACAATTATGCGCTTACAGCGGGTCTGCCCCTTAAGAAGGGTCGCTTCAAGGACAGCCTTCACGGATTCTTCAACGGCGGGCTTTATGAAGGCGCAGGTGTTAATAATAATCACATCCGCATTCGCGGGGTTTTCAACGAAATCCAACCCCTCTTTTTCAGCCAGAAAAATAATCCTCTCTGTGTCGACAAGATTTTTAGGACAGCCGAAAGATTGGATAAAAGCATTCATAATAAAGGGAAAAATACGGTTGTTTATTTTGACTGTTTTTTGATGCCGGCGTCATCTATATAAAGGTGGATTACTTCTCCTTTAGCCCCCAAGCCGGACAATGCTTTGCCGTCTACCTTGACTTTCAGCCCGCCGGCATTGCCGATTTTGAGGTGGATTTTCCTGCCATGCCATTTTTCACCCTGTCCCGCGCTCAATGTTCCGGCGGGATATTCCTGGTCATCAACCCAGACAGACATCCAGACATTCTCGGTGGCATATACCTCGACTTCATGCTGGCTTCTATTCAAAGTATTAGCCGCAACGGGAAGCTTAACCGAATCGGTATTCACATCAAAATACTGTGGCGGCATTGACGAAGTAATGTCTTTGAAATATTTATCTTCGGACCTTCCGCTGAAAAAGATGATTTTGACGATAAACACGCCTGAAAGGATAAGGGCGCAGGCAATTATAAAAATGCCCGGCTTGGACAACCTTACCCCAGAATCCTCGACCGACTGCAAACGCTCTATATTTTTTTCGGGATGTATTACCGAGCTTTCTTCCTGACCGTATCTTATGGTGTATTCCGAAATCAGTTTTTTATAATCGACAGCTAAAAACTCGCCGTAGATTTTCAAAAAGCCCTTTACATAGGTAGATGACGGTATGAGTTCAAACCGCTCATTTTCCAGCGCTTCTATGTATTCACGCTTTATTTTTGTCGCAACATTAGCCTGGTGGACCGAAATGCCCCTTTTAGCCCTGGCTTCCTGTAATATCTTCCCTATGCTCATTTATGTTATATCCCCGTTTTGATTCCCGTCCGAATCTTTTTCCCCTTCGACAACATTCAGGTCTTTAGACGAATCGATAAGGATTTCACGCGGCTTGCTGCCCCTCTGCGGGCCGACAATACCGTTGGATTCCATAATATCTATGAGCCTTGCGGCCCTCGCATAACCTATTCTCAGCCTTCTTTGCAATACGGACGCCGACGCCTGCCCGTGTTCAAGGATCAATTTGACGGCTTCATCATATAAATCATCTTCGAAATCTATGGGACCTGAAGTCGTTTCAACAGCCGAAATGATATCTTCGACTTTTTCATCGGCTGAATTTTTCTTCCAATGGCTTATAACGTTTTTTATCTCGGCATCCGAGACCATGGTTCCCTGCGCGCGTATCAGCTTGGAACTGCCCGGAGGGTTATAAAGAAGGTCTCCCTTGCCCAGGAGTGTTTCGGCTCCGTTCCCGTCAAGGATTGTCCTTGAATCGACTTTACTGGAGACTGCAAACGCTATTCTCACCGGGAAATTGGCTTTTATCAACCCGGTAATGACATCAACCGAAGGCCTTTGTGTAGCTATCACAAGGTGTATCCCCACGGCTCTCGATAACTGGGCAAGCCTCACGATCGAGCCCTCGACATCGCTTGAAGATGTCATCATCAGATCAGCCAGCTCATCGATTATTATCACAATATAAGGCAGCCTCGGGGGTATTTCCTCTCCGGCCGAATCATCACTCCCTGAAGTTATTTCAGGATCCCGCGTATTGAACCTGACTATGTCGTTTACTCCGACTCTTGAGAATAAATCAAATCTTTTTTCCATCTCTTTAACGGCCCAGTTTAAACCGGTAATGGATTTTTTCGCGCTGGTAACAACCGGAGATACCAGGTGAGGAATTCCGTTATATTTCTTGAGTTCCACCATTTTAGGGTCTATCAAAAGCATCTTGATTTCATCAGGCGTCATGCTCATGAGAATCGACATTATTATCGCGTTGATGCATACGGTCTTACCCGAACCCGTAGCGCCCGCAATAAGGATATGGGGCATCTGGGAAAGGTCCCCTATGACCGGGGTTCCGCCGACATCCTTGCCTATTATAAGAGGTATATTACCCTCAAAATACTTGTAATTTTCGGATAATATTATTTCTTTCATCGTAACCATGGCCCTGTTTTTATTGGGCACTTCGATTCCCACAGCCGCTTTTCCGGGAATGGGGGCTACTATCCTTATGCTGGACGCGCTCATCGCCAGGGCTATATCGTGTTCCTTGGATTTTATCTTGCTGACACCGACTCCCGGCGCCGGTTTTATTTCATACCTCGTTACCGCAGGCCCTCTGGTAATTTCCTCCACGCCTACTTCAATGCCGAAGTTAGACAACGTCTGCACCAATATTTCGGCATTTCTCTGCAATTGATCTTTTGTCCCCGACTCGACCGGGACAGGGTCATCAAACAAATCGATATCCGGAAGCTGGTATTTTTTCTCGCCGGTTGAAGATAATATGGGCAGGTCCGGCTCCTGCTTTGACTTCTGCTGGGACGATCCTTTTTTCTCCCTGTCTTCGTAACCCGCGGCCCTGTCAGCTTTCCTGAACAGGTCTCCGTTTTCAGCGGCCGGAGCAGGTTTTTTGCTGCCCTGCATCTTTTCCGGCAAAGTCGTGTGGCTTATCTTTATTTTTTCCGGAGAAATAATGGGTTTTTTCTCCGGAGCGCCGTTTTTTTCCCTGTCTTTACGCGGAAACTTGAATATTCCCTCTTTTGCGCCGGGGCTTTTTAACCCGCCGGCATCTTCCGGAACGGAAGGCTTTTCAAGAAAAATCGACTTTAGAAAATCCAATGTAATATGTATCCCCTTATACACCCCTTTTAATATGGGGTATGCCTGCACTTCCGTAAGCAGGAATATAGTTATAAGCAGAATCGATACGATCAATATATTACCGCCGATGAAACTCAGGTATTTAACTGTTATAGAGGCAAATGCCTGTCCGATTACGCCTCCGGGAAGCCCCTGCCCGAGCACTTTTTCCGAAGCCGAATGAAGGATTGATGAGTTATGGAATATCGCCGACACCAAAATCAGTATCAGGACGCAATACGCTATTTTAAGATATTCAATCTCTCTTTTCCTGAATAAAGCTACGGCCCACGCTCCTGTCATCAGGGGAATAAGGTAAGATGAGAAACCGAAAATAAAGATCATGGAATAAGCTGTGTAAGCGCCGACCACACCCACTTTATTGACCGCGGGCGAATTCGGATTGGAAACATTGGCGCCTATATCCTCATAATCATATGAAAAGAAAGAGAAAAGAAGAAATACAGTGATGACAGATAGCACTATCGCCGCAATTTCAAGCCGATCAGTTTTGCTATCCTGTTTTCTTGCAGCCATCTATAACTCCACCTGAATCACTTGCGCTCGGGGATAGAATCAGTGCCCTGTGTGGCCGAAACCGCCGGAATTCCGCTTTGTCTCATCAAGGGATTCAACAATCTCAATGTCGCCGCGTATCACTTCCTGAAGAACTAACTGCGCGATGCGCATACCTCTTTTTATCAAGAAGCTTTCTTTTCCAAGATTTATCAGGATGATCCCTATTTCACCGCGGTAATCGGAATCTATCGTACCAGGCGAATTAACGATACTTATGCCGTATTTAAGGGACAATCCGCTTCTGGGCCTCACCTGCGCCTCATAACCCACGGGTATTGACGCGCATATGCCTGTAGGGACAAGAAAAATTTCGCCGGGCTTTAACTCTCTGTCGCTGCGGACAGCGGCATACAAATCCATGCCGCTGGCTCCGGCACTCATATATTCAGGTGACTGAAGCCCTTCAGCATGTTCCAGCACTTTCACCTTTATCTTAATATGTTTCAATTAATACAACTCTGCTGAAAATTATTCTGATTCTTTTTTGTCTTTTAATTCTTTTAAAGCGTCTTTTCTGCTGAGTACAAACCGGCCCTTTTCGTCTTTTTCCATAACCTTGACATACATTTCGTCTCCGACCTTGCATATGTCGGAAACTTTCTTAACCCTGTAATCGGCCAGCCTCGAGATATGAACCAGCCCGTCTTTCCCCGGAAGTATATCGACTATACAGCCGAAGTCGCGTATGTCTTTCACTATCGTCTTATATATTTTCCCGATTTCAATTTCAGCTGTGAGCTTTTCAATCCAGTCCACGGCTTTTGCGATGCTCTGCTTATCGGAAGAAGCTATCTGCACAACCCCGCTGTCGTTGATATTTATTTCGGCTCCCGTTTCCTTGATGATTTCCTTTATGGTTTTCCCGCCGGGGCCGATGACAAGCCCTATCTTGTCGGTATCTATGGTTATGGTCTCTATCCGGGGAGCATATTCGGAGATATCTTCTTTGGGTTTAGAGATGCATTTATTCATTTCCGAAAGGATTTTCAACCTTCCTTCGCGAGCCTGGTTCAATGCGGCCCTCATCGTATCTTCGGAAATCCCCTGCACTTTGATATCCATCTGAAAACCGGTAATGCCTTTTTCGGTGCCGGCGACCTTGAAGTCCATGTCCCCGAGAAAATCTTCCAGCCCGAGGATATCAGAAAGGACAGCTTCCTTGTCGTCTTCCTTTATAAGTCCCATTGCAATCCCGGCCAGAGGCGCTTTTACCGGAACGCCCGCATCCATCATAGACAGCGAACTTGCGCAAACCGTGGCCATAGAAGAAGAACCGTTGGACTCAAGAATATCCGATACAATCCTTATGGTATAAGGGTAATTCTCAGGAAGAACACTTGCTATGGACCTTTCGGCAAGGTGTCCGTGCCCTATCTCTCTTCTCCCGGGCCCTCTCATCGGGCGGCATTCCCCTGTGCTAAACGGGGGGAAATTATAATGAAGCATAAAAGTCTTTTCCTTGTCTCCCTCGAAACCTTCATACTTCTGGACATCCTCCGCGGTGCCGAGGGTAGTTATCGCAAGTGACTGGGTTTCGCCGCGCGTAAACAACGCCGAACCGTGCGTCCTGGGCATAAGACCTGTCTCGCATGTTATCGCGCGGATGTCTTTCAGTTTTCGCCCGTCGGCCCTCAGCCCTTCATCAAGGATTATTTTCCTCATTACTTCTTTCTGTATTTTTTTAAACGCCATCGTATATTCAAGCTCTTTTGCATCCGGATATTTCTCTTTGAGAGGCTCTACCGCCGCGGCAAAAAGTTCATTTAAAGCTTTTTCCCTGTCTTTTTTGGATTTTATAAAGATGGCTTCTCTTATATCTTTTGAAACGCTTTTCTTGATGCCGTTGTATATATCTTCATTAATTCGAAGCAATTCAACATCTCTTTTCCTGACGCCAAGTTCCTTAGCCAGATTTTCCTGGGCCTTGCATATGGCCCTTATCTGTTCATGGCCGATGCTTATCGCCTTGAGAAGGTCTTCCTCGGATACTTCCTGAGACCCGCCTTCAACCATCATAACCGCCCCGGAGGTTCCGGCTATCACAAGTTCCAGGTCGCTGTCTTTAACCTGGCTGTATGTGGGGTTAACAATAAATTCTTCTCCCACCCTGCATACTCTGACGCACCCTACCGGTCCGGCAAAAGGGATATCGGATATCGTTAAGGCTGCGGAAGCTCCGATTACCGTCAGCACATCGGGGTTGTTTTCGGAATCGGCCGATAAGACCGCCCCTACAACCTGCACTTCATAAAAATAACCTTCCGGGAATAAGGGCCTTATGGGCCTGTCGGTGAACCTCGCTGTCAGTATTTCCTTCTCGGTCGGCCTTCCTTCCCTTTTTATATATCCTCCCGGGAACCTGCCGGCGGCATAGGAATTTTCCCTGTAATCGACAGTCAGAGGGAAGAAATCGATACCCTCTCTCATCGAAGCGCTGGAAACGGCAGTCACCAATACCACCGTATCTCCGCAAGTCACAGTCACAGCCCC
Source organism: Candidatus Auribacterota bacterium (assembly GCA_016933315.1). Taxonomy (GTDB): domain Bacteria; phylum Auribacterota; class UBA6266; order UBA6266; family UBA6266; genus UBA6266. The sequence continues at coordinate 3,092 of JAFGBE010000073.1, read as the reverse complement.
GTCAGCCTGCCTGGCAACTTTACCGGTTTCTATAAATAAAGTTTTTCCTCCTACTTCAATTTTTACCTGCTTAACCATAAATAAACAATCCTCCAAAATTCTATTTGCGCAGATTCAGTTTAGAAATTAATTCTTTGTACTTTGAAGGATCTTTCGACAATAGATAATCAAGAAGCCTCCTCCTTTGCCCCACTAATTTCAACAAGCCTCTTCTGCTGTTATGATCTTTCTTGTGAATCCTCAAGTGTTCCGTCAATTCATTGATTCTTTCCGTGATAAGAGCAATCTGCACTTCCGCAGAACCTGTGTCTTTTTCACTTCTTCTGAAATCTGATATTATTTTCTTCTTTTTCACTACTTTATCCCCCATATCTTCCTCCTTTTTTAAACGCCACGGAACCTGCGCGGCTGTATGGGTAGACAACCGGCAAAATCCAGGTTATTTTTATATTAAAACTCCAATAAAAGACATAACGATACCAAAGTATTATATCAGATGTAAAGGTTTTTATGCCAATTCTTATTTTTTATAGGATAATTATCTAGCCTGCAACACCTTACGGGCTTTGTGGCAGTCCTTTTTAATCTGCGACGCCAGCAGCCCGGGCGATAAGAATTTCATTTCGGGCCTTAACTTCTTAAAAAACATGACTTCAATGTCTTTGCCCGCAATATCCCTGTTGAAACCGAAGATATGGACCTCGATTATCCTGTCATATCCAAACCCTTTTTTCTCAACTTCGCCTATATTAGTGACCGAATCGAATATTTTGCCCTCTACTCTTGTCCTGGTCACATAAACCCCGATAGGAGGAATCGCCTCGTTGTGAGGATCCAGGTTGGCCGTAGGAAAACCGAGTTTGCGGCCTAACCCTTTTCCTTTAATCACTGTTCCCAGCACTGAATAGGGCCTCCCCAGATATTTTGAGGCTTCTCCTATCCTGCCGGACTCAACCATGTTTCTTATTTTACTGCTGCTTACGCTCCTGCCGTTTAAACGGAACTGTTTTTCTATCCTTAATCTGATTCCCATTTTTCCGGCCATTTTCCGCAGCATGAGCGCGGTCCCTTTCTGATTCCTGCCAAAACGGAAATTCGAACCTACGCAGATATAAGCCGGCTTGAACACGGGAAATAAAATCCTATCCAGAAAATCAGATGCGCTCACAGATGAAAAATCCTTCGTAAAATCCTGAAGGTAACAATAATCGACCCCCATATTTTCTATAAGCTTAAGCCTGTGATCGACGGACGTAAGAAAAGGCCTTTTCCTCGCGAAAGGGCATTTCCATGTTTTTGACGGCAAAAAAGTATAAACCACGGAAACAAGCCCGTGCTTTTGCGCATATTTGACCGCCCTCGATATAATCATCCTGTGGCCTTTATGGACACCGTCAAAAAAACCCAGGGTCAGGGCTGTCCTCTTCCGGAATTTAACTTTTTCCAATGTTTTTAAAATTTTCATTGTCCCTGCCAAAAAAACATTTTGATTTCTCAATCTCCGTTTTGCTCATCGATTTTAATTCCTCAAACGGGATTGCATCGCTGACGGAAAACTTCCCGCTCTTTACCCTTTGCAGTTCCGCAATGCACGCGTTACAGCCGAAAACTTTTCCGATATCGTCCGCTAAAGACCTTATATATGTCCCCTTCGAGCATGAAATTCTTACCGTAAGGTCCGGTTTCATGTATTTTAGCCTTTTTATTTCATGAATTATAACCTTTTCAGGCTTTCTTTCCACCTCAATTCCCTTCCTGGCCATTTCGTATAGTTTCCTGCCTTTCACTTTCTTTGCCGAATACATAGGCGGCACCTGGAGGATTTCCCCTTCAAACACTGCCAGGACATCATCGATACGCTTTTCGGTAAGCTCAGGGACATCAGTGACGGATTTAACTTTTCCGGCCAGGTCAAGCGTATCCGTTAAGATTCCAAGCCTTATCACGGCTATATATGTTTTATCCGAGGAAAGGAATATGGAAGATAATTTAGTCGCTTTGCCGACCAGCACTACCAATACGCCGCACGCCATGGGGTCCAGCGTCCCGGCATGCCCCACTTTCTTTATATCCAGTTTTTTTCTTACGGCGGAAATAATATCGTGGGATGTCGGCCCGACAGGCTTATTGATGATTAAAATTCCGTCCAATCAATTCTCACTTTTTTCAAATTCAATCTTAATCACTTTCAGCAACATTTCTTCAACTTCGTTGGGAGTCCCCGAAACAACAGCGCCAGCGGCCGACGGATGGCCGCCGCCGCCGAACTTATGCGCGATTTTATTCACATCAACGTGCTGAATTTTCGACCTGAGGCTGATTTTGACGTTATTCCCGTCAAGTTCCTCAAAAAAGACCGCTACCTTAACCCCTTTTACCGACCTTGCATAATCCACAAAACCCTCAGTGTCCTCGGGGTTTGAGCCTATTTCATCCTTCATCTTTTTTGTTACCCACAGCCAGCCGATGTGACCGTCGGCGCTGAAACTCATCGTTTCGAGCGCCAGCCCAAGCAATTTGACTTTCGACAGGCTTTTTGCCTCATATACTTCCTCGGTGACATTTTCGGGCTTTATCCCCGTTTGCATCAACTCGGCGACTATCTCATGTGTTTCGGGAGTCGTGTTCCTGTACTGGAAAGAGCCTGTATCGGTAACTATGCCCGTGTAAATACAAAGTGCGATATCGTAATCAATCTCCACCTGGAGCAGCTTTATCAGCGCATACACAAGTTCCGCGGTTGCGGCCGCGGACGTGAGCGAAACATTGATAGACCCGTAATTGGCGTTACATATATGATGGTCTATATTAACCACATTTTTAAACCTTGAAATATCTTTTTCGAATTTCCCGAGCCTGTCCAGTTCAGGGACATCCAGGCTTATAAGCGCATCATATTCTTCGGGGATGGAATCAACGATCCTCAGAGTGCCTGACTTGGGAAGGAATGCATAATTTTCGGGAACTACATCCTGGATAAAACCCGCGGCTTCCTTCCCCATCTTCTGTAAACCCAGCACTATCGCAAGAACAGAACCTATAGCATCACCGTCCGGATTTATATGGGTTACAACCGCAATCTTCCTGCTCTT
>JAFGBE010000072.1 GCA_016933315.1 Candidatus Auribacterota bacterium | reverse complement strand
GTCGGTAGATATCCATACCGCAACTTTTGCCGAACGCAAAGACCACATGGAAATTTTCCCTGCGCACGGCCCATGGCACATAGAAAGCAAAGATTATCCTGTCAATCAGCCGCATAAAATGGGACCGCGGGACTTTAATATGTTTTATCGCAGGATTAACAGAATCAAATTTTTTGGAAACCACCGCAACGGAACAACCCATCGAAGTAAGCATATCCGCCAGCATCCTGGCAAAATTTTCGCCCCCGCCGGTAGCAGGTGTAAAGTTCTCTATAATAAATAATATCTTTATTTTATCCATACAGAAGAATCTTCAGTTAAGGACCAAGGAACTTTTTGAGGCTGCCGAACACTTCATCAACCGATATTCTGGAAAAACATTCATAAGTCTTCCTGTGGCAGATCCTGTTTAAACATGGGCTGCACTCTGTCTCTTTTCTTATTATAGTTATATTTCCCTTAACGGGTGATGTGGCTTTTGCATCGGTTGAACCGAATATGGCAAGGACGGGCGTCTGCAGGGCGGCGGCCAGATGCATAGTCCCCGTATCATTTGTTATCAGCAATTTAACCTTCTTTAAAATGGCAGCTAACTGCTTAATGGTCGTTTTCCCGCTGGTATCGATTATCGTTTCCGACACCTGTCTCTTTACCGCGCCGCAGACATCCATGTCATTTTTGCTTCCCAACAGTATGATTTCCGCATTATAGACATTTTTTATCCTGTTAATAAGGCTCGCAAACCTATCTGGGAACCACCTTTTTGCCGGGCCATATTCCGCGCCCGGGCTTATCCCTACAAGAGGAACCGCGCGGTTTCTGCAATTCATGCTGAGGAATGTTTCTGCCCATTTCACCGAAGCCTCATCCGCCGCCATGTTGAAATCAGGCATGTCCCCGGAAAACCCGTCGGCTTTCACCAATTCGAAATATTTTTGCGCCTGGTGCATCTCCGCGACAGGTATTTTAACTGTCTTAGACAGCAGGATAATCCTGGGAAAACTACCGAAGCCTATCCTTTCCGGAATTCCAGCCATGTACGGCACAAGAGCCGAATCAAACGAGTTCGGGAAAACAAAACATTTGGAAAATCCTTCCGCCTTTATTTCTCTTGCAAGTTTGACACGCTCTTTCAATTCCAGCAAATCAGGAGGAATATCGTATTTGATAAAACGGTCAACTATACCGGCAAGCGAAAGGACATCATTAATCTTACCCCTCCCCAGAACGGCAATTTCAGCATCGGGATACATTTTCTTCACAGCATTAACCGAAGGGACCATCATAACGGCGTCCCCTATCCAGTTTACGGCCCGTAAAAGAATCTTTTTACCCGCTATAGCACCTTTTTTCACTAACAAATCCTCCCCTCGGAAGTCAAAGCCCCTTTTCTGGGAACAGACTTCCATCTCCTATGCATCCAGAAGTATTGTCCGGGATGTTTTTTGACTTCATCCTGCACTACCTGCGCATACCTCTGTGTAACCCCGAATACCTTTTCGTCAAACGAGCCTTTGAAATCAGAAACTTCTATCTTGTCTTTAACGTACAAACGGAACCGGCTGTTTTTTATCCTTAAACCGAAAACAGGGAAAAGCGCCGTATCGGTTTTCGCCGCAAGGACAGCGGGTGTCGCAACTGTGGAAGCTTTTTTTCCGAAAAAATCAACAAACACTCCCCTTCCTCCGGCGCGCTGGTCCGCAAGTATCCCGACAATCTCATTTTTCCGCAATATACCGGCGATGCCTGACACCGCGCCCATCTTATCAATGACTTTCTGGGGGAACTTTTCTCTTACTTCTTTTATCAGTCTATCGATAAACCTGTTCTTCAGAGGCCTTGCAATAACACTGATATTCACATTTTCGACAATGCACATGGAACCAAGGACTTCCCACACTCCGAAATGCGCCAGCAGCATTATCGCTCCTTTCCCGCTTTTCTTCATATATTCAATTACCGACCTGGAACCGCTTATCTCCGACCTTTTCAAAAACCACAACGGCCCTTTAACAAGCGCTTTTCCGTAATCGGTGATAACCATTCCAAAATGCATAAACGAACGGAGCGCAATTTTCTTTGCCTCCCCCGCTTTAATCCCGGGAAAAGCCGTTCTTATATTTTCAAGCGCCACCTTCCTGTGCCTTGCATCCAGGATATAACCGGCAAGACCAAAAAACCTGCCCATCCGATAAGATATCCCCTGCGGCATGATACCCAGGATAAATAAACCGGCCCTAGCTAAAACATATGCGAGATACGCAATCATGAAAATCTTTGGCCCCTTCCATAATCTCAATTTTTACCCTTAAAAAATATATGGGGATTTCCACCCCCGAGACATAAGGGAACCTTACGGAATCTTTTTCGGTCGTCACCACTGCTTCAGCGTCATTGTTGATAGCATCGTTAATCACATTTATTATTTCCTGCTGGCTGAACCGGTGATGGTCCATAAACCTGTGGGATAAAATAACCTGGGCGCCAATTTCCTCCAATGCTATTTCGAAACCTTTAGGCTTTGCAATCGCGGACAGAGTGACTATCCTTTTTGAATCAATAAAGCCTATATCTTTCTTATTCCCGCTGTAGACTTCTTCGAAATACAGGGGTTTGTGCACGCAGATTATTATTTCCGCTTTGGGGTTTATTGTCCTTATCTTGCTTTTTAAAATCGAAATGTCTTTCCCCCCGGCCTTTGTAATAAATACGATGTTCGCCCTTTTAAGGTTATTTACCGTTTCTCTCAATTCGCCTCTCGGAAGCATCTTCTCGTTGCCGAAGGGCGAAGTCGCATCAATCAGAACCACATCATATCTCCTGTCCAGGGGGAGATACTGGAACCCGTCATCAAGCAAAAGAGTATCTACGCTGTATTTTTCAATGGCAAAAGCCCCCGATTTCACCCTGTTCTTATCAACAAGGACTATAGCGTTTTTGACATTTTTAGCCAGCATATAAGGCTCGTCGCCGGCATGCAGGGAATCCAAAAGAATGCTCCTGCCGTCCGAAACGATTTTGGGTTCATACTTCATCTTATTTTTAAAAATAAAATCCATAAACCTGACTATTACGGACTTACTTGCGCTTCTGTACCCTCTTGAAAGGATCGCCACTTTCCTTCCTTCAGCTTCCAGAGACCTCGCGAACATCTCAACTATAGGTGTTTTACCGGTCCCTCCGACCGTAAGGTTTCCTATGCTTATCGTCATACATCCCAGGGTTTTCCTTCTTAATATCCTGTGCTTATATAGAAACAACCTTATCTGCACTATAAAACTGAAGATTCTCGACAGGAAACTTAATACGTTCAGGAAGCATCTTGCGCTGAGGTCCTCCCTTTCCCTTGTTATTACGGATATGACATATCTTTCAATCGATTCCCTGACTTTTATCAAAAGCGCTAGCATGCTTCCGGCTCCCTAAATATCATGTTCCGCTAAAATGTTTACGAACTCCTTCGGTGTCCCGGCCGACAGCAGTTTTTCCCTGACCTTTTCTTTGGACAGGATTCTTGTTATTCTTGAAAGCAGCCTCAGGTAATCTTCATTCCTCTCCTTCGAGTCGACAAAAAGGAAGACAAGACGTGTCAGGTTCCCCCCCGGTTCGCGGAAATCAACAGGTTTCAACAGCCTTGCCGCGCCGCCGAAAATACCGTCCACGGCATCTGTCCTGCAATGGGTAATGGCAAAACCGCTTTTGGTCGCTGTTGACGGCCCTTTTTCCTCTCTCAGAATCAGGCCTTTTGCAAGTTCGTCGGGGCCCATAGAAACTGTTTTTGGCGCCACCACTTTGGATAACTGCCGGATAGCATCATTCCTCTTCGATGCTTTCATACCCAGAATTACGGTATCTTCCCCGATAATTTCATCTATTCTCATAAGCAGCCTTAAAGGTATCTCCAATAAACATACAATGTGCAGATCACCAGCGATTCCATTACAAAAATTACACCGTATTTAAAAAATTCCTTAAAGAGTATCGGGCTTCCGTTTTTCCTGGCAAGTCCGGCGATTATTATATTGGCGGGAGCCCCTATTATGGTCCCGTTGCCTCCGAGACATGCCCCCAGGGAAAGAGCCCACCAAAGCGGTTTAGGGTTGGAAAAATGCGCGCTGATATCTTTAACCACC
>JAFGBE010000007.1 GCA_016933315.1 Candidatus Auribacterota bacterium | reverse complement strand
GTATTGCTGTTTTTCAATTTAATTGATTCTACTTTCCGGGTGCCGGCGATTTCTGTTACTACCGAATTCAGTTTAAGTTCTTCTTTTGGGTTCTTCTCTATACGCTCCTGCAATACTTTTGCGGCGCGCAGCCTATCCCTGCGATGGACGACAGTGACTTTTCTGCCAAACCTGGTCAAGAACAGCGCTTCCTGTATGGCTGTATCACCACCGCCGACCACTACAATATCCTTGTCTCTGAAAAACGCGCCGTCACATGTAGCGCAATATGAGACTCCTTTCCCGAGATATTCTATTTCGCCGGGTATACCTAATTTCTTATACCTTGCCCCAACAGCAATAATTATAGACAAACATTCAATTTTATTATTTCCGGTTTCCACATACCATTCTTTTTTTGTGCCATTATCATTTTTTAAGTTAATGCTATTCGCCGTATCTGATAAGAATTCTGCGCCGAACTGCTTGGCCTGTTCTTTGAATTTTGCCAGGATTTCATACCCGCTTATGCCTTCTGGAAACCCGGGATAATTTTCAATTAAATCGGTCATACCGCACTGACTGGGGATATTATTGCCTTCTATCAACAGCGTTTTTAGTCTTGCTCTCGACGTATAAATACCGGCAGTTAATCCCGCAGGACCTCCTCCCACTATAGCCACATCATACAGATTCTTATTTACCATCATTATTCCGTAATATTATCGGCAATACAGTTTTTCAAAAGCATCTTCTGCCGCCAACGCTATGGGTTCTTTTCCGGGGTCAGGGGATAATTCCGGCTGCCCTGCGAGCCTTAATGTAGTCAGGTCTAAAGCTTTCATGTTGCAGCGTATTGCAAGGGCTATCACATCAATGCATTTTATAGCGCTATCAGAATCGCTTATTACCTGTCCTCCTACCAGTCTTTGGTCATGTTTACTGAAAATAAGCTTGACAGTATATGGTTTGCGCCCCCTCATCATGGAATGCTTGCTGGTCGATTCCTGTTTGGCAACAACCACACCAATGCCTTCTTTTTCGGATTCCCGTTCGGTAATTCCTGCCCCGGCTATGAATTTATCAAAAAATACCGCGCAAAAACTGTTTATTAAAGGAGGAAACTTTACTTTAAGCCCCAGAATGTTCTTCGCTATAACTCTTCCGGCAATTACCGCATTTGGCCTTAACTGTCCAAGCGAAGGTTTCCCTGTAACATGATTTTCATATTCTATAAGGTCCCCTCCGGCATATATATCCGGGTCTGAGGTCTGTAAATATTCGTTAACCTTTAAACCGAGCTTTCCGTGTTCCAACCCTGCATTATTTGAAAGTTCCGTATTGCAGCGGGTCCCCGCGGAAATAACCGCCATTTCCGTATCTAGAACCTCGCCTGAATCCAGCCTTATGTTTTCTATCCTTTCTTTTCCTGCAATCTCAATTATCTTCTGATTTAATTTCAACCGTATCCCTTTATCTTTCATGTATGATTCTATCTTTCCGCTCATATCCGCATCCAGAACATTCGGCATTATTTGTCCGAACATTTCAACTAATGTAACTGTCAGCCCCTGCCGCGAAAGCAGATATGCTTTTTCTATTCCTATGGCGCCCGCGCCCACAAGAACAACTTTTTTTACGCGCCTTGTGTTTATCCAGTTAAGAATGTTGACGGCGTCATTACTTGTGCGCAAAGTGAATACTCCGGGCAAGTTTATTCCTGGTATAACCGGTATGGCAGGATTGGAACCGACCGCCAGGACAAGTTTATCGTAGGAATAGACATTTTTTTCTGCCGTCGTGACAGTTTTTTTGTTCCTGTCTATTTTTATTGCTGTTTCATTTATCAGTTTTATTGCTTTTTCCGTAAATATTCTGTCGTCTTTATAGGATGGTTCCACCATCACGTCTCCGCAACAGATATACGGAGTCGCGCATCTCGTTAGTAAACCTTTTTCGTGGGGCTCTCTGATTATGGTTACTTCGGCAGACGGTTTCAGTTTTTTCAACATTAAAGCAGACAACGCTCCGCATCCGGAACATCCTATTACGGTTATTCTGTCCATTTTTGACATTCTTCGTCCCCTTTTTACTTATTTAATTTGTTCTGGCTGCAAATACTCAGCATTTTTATCTTTTTTCACAAACAATAAAGGAAAGACTATATCGCTTACACAGCAGGGAATCCACACCGCCAGGAATAGAAAAACGAATATTACAAAATAGGATAAAATTGCGAGCCCCTGCCCTTTTGCCATGATAACATGAAACAGCGATGCCCAGGTGCTTATAAGGACGTGCCCGAAATGGGGGAATTTCGTTGACGGCCTGAAGTATGCAACGGCAACGCCTAGCAATGCCAGAGGATTTACCAGCCACCATTTTTCTATAAAACCTATATGAATGACTTTGTTGGGAAGATTAAGCAGGGACTCGCCTATGAAGGGAATTATGGAATCGCTTAATGTGGCTATGCCCACAGACCCCGTATAGCCAATAAGCAGCAATACCCACAAATTGCATTTGCCGGTTATACATTTAATGCTTATGTGAGCATGTGTGCATGTATGGAGTTCGTACATTGATGCGGTTACAAGTGCGCTTAAAAAGATATGTGCGGGATGCAGCACATAAAATATCCTGTGCGATGCCTGCGGAGGTATATTTTGGAACAGCAAAATAATAGCTATTCCTGAAACCGACCCTAATGCAGTAAAAGGAGCGTGGCTTCTTAGCTCTTCAAATATGTTTTTGAGCATCTTCTATTACCTTCCTCTGGCATGAAAAATATATATCAGGCAATTTGTCCGGCGGCATATATTTCGCCTCCAGCAATTCATTGTTGAGTTTAATAGTTTTTGTTTTTGCCTCTACTTCATACGCTATTACCAGTTCCTGGCCGTAAACTTTGCTTTTGTAAGGATAAATACCTATTAATCTCCTGATTTTACCGTTAATGCCGGTTTCTTCCTTTAGTTCCCTCAGGCAGGCTTGCTCAGCGTATTCTCCATGCTCTATAAAGCCGCCGGGGAGCGACCATCTGCCCATGCCCGGCTCCGTATTTCTTTTTACCAGGAGTATATTCCCGCTCCTGTTTCTTACAACACAGGTCGCGGCGGGGAGGGGATTTTGATAATTTACCCAGCC
>JAFGBE010000006.1 GCA_016933315.1 Candidatus Auribacterota bacterium | reverse complement strand
GAATCAAGCGAGAATACTGCCGGAAAGGAGGGCATGCTTTCCGATGACGAGCTCAGCAAGCTGTATGAGCAGAGCTTTAAAGTTCTCGAAGAGGGAAAAATAGTTGACGGAGTTATTATCAGCAAAGACGAAAAAGGCGTAATTGTTGATGTCGGTTATAAGTCAGAAGGTTTTGTTGCCAAAGAGGAATTCCGCGATTACGACAAAGTCAAAGTCGGCGATAAAATAAATGTAATGATAGAAGAAAAAGAGAATGAAGACGGCATAATAGTGCTTTCGAAACTGAAGGCCGACAGGTCTCTTAATTGGGAAAAAACAATTTCTTCCTGCGAGGAAGGCAAGATTCTTAAGGGAAGAATCTTCCGCAAAGTCAAAGGCGGGCTTATGGTCGACATTGGAATGGAAGCGTTCCTGCCTGCTTCTCAGATAGATGTGAAACACATTTCCAATATGGACGATTATATCGGCAAAGAATATGATTTCAAAATAATCAAGATCAATCCGCAGAGAAAGAACATAGTTGTTTCGAGAAGGGAACTGCTTGAGGAAGAACGGCAGAGAAGCAAATCGAAACTCATCCAGAATGTGGAAGAAGGACAGATCAGAAAAGGTTTCGTGAAGAATATCACTGATTTCGGCGCTTTCATCGACCTTGGCGGAATAGACGGGCTTCTCCATATTACCGATATGACATGGGGAAGGATATCTCATCCGTCCGAGATGCTTGCGGTCGGCGACCATGTTGAAGTTATGATACTTGAATTCGACAGGGAAAAAGAAAGGATTTCCCTGGGTTTAAAGCAGAAAACAGCCAACCCGTGGGAAGATATCGAAGAAAAATATCCCGTGGGCTCGAAAATCAAGGGTAAAGTGGTAAGCATTATGCCTTACGGCGCTTTTGTGGAGGTGGAAAAGGGCATAGAAGGTTTAATACATATTTCAGAGCTGTCCTGGACGAAAAGGATTAACCATCCGTCAGAGATGCTTGCGGTCGGAGACAGTGTGGAAGCGATGGTCCTTAACATAGACAAGTCAGGACAGAAGATTTCGCTTGGATTAAAGCAGACTGAACATAACCCATGGGAGAAGATAGAGGAAAAATATCCCGTAGGCACAAAGATACGCGGAAAAGTCAGGAACCTTACCAACTACGGGGCTTTCGTTGAATTGGAAGACGGCATTGACGGGTTGATTCATATATCGGATATGTCATGGACAAGAAAAATCAATATCCCTTCGGAAATCCTCAAGAAAGGCGATCTGGTAGAAGCACAGATAATTTCCATAGACAAAGACAACAAAAAGATTGCTCTGGGGATGAAGCAGCTGCAGCCTGACCCGTGGGAACAGGTCAAGGATTCATTTAAAATAGGCGATGTGGTAAAGGGAAAGGTCAATAAGATAACAAAATTCGGCGCTTTTGTGGAAATCGGCGAAGGGGTGGAAGGGCTGATTCACATTTCCCAGTTATCGGATAAACCTGTTGAAAAGGTTACCGATGTGCTGAAGGAAGGACAGGAAGTCGAAGCAATGGTCATTAAGGTTGAAAAAGACGAGAGAAAAATCGCGTTAAGCCTTAAGGATGCTGCGGAACCGAAAACAGGCGGTAATAAAGAAGAAACAGAAGATAGTTCCGGCGAACAGGATGAAGAACCGGAATCGAAATAAATATTGAAAAAAGGGGACTTGTTTAAACAAGTCCCTTTTTTCGTGTCTTTTTCAGGAGATGGTTGTGAATATTAAAGAGCAGTTAAAGATATTGTGCAACGGGGTTGAAGAGATTGTTCCTGAGGCGGAGTTCCGCAAAAAGCTTGAAAAATCCGCTTCCACCGGAAAACCGCTGAAAATAAAATGCGGAATCGACCCTACAAAACCCGATGTCCATATAGGTCACCTTGTGCCTTACAGGAAAATGAGGCAGTTCCAGGATTTCGGGCACATAGGCGTTGTAATAATAGGCGACTATACCGCTTCAATCGGAGACCCGACCGGGAAGTCTGAGGAGAGGCCTCATCTTACACCTGAACAGGCCGGGAAGAATGCGGAAAAATATCTTGAACAGCTATATAAGGTACTTGACCCGAAAAAAACGAAGGTTCATTTTAACGGCGAATGGTTTTCGAAGTTTTCCTTTAAGGATGTGTTGGGACTTGCCAGTAAAGTCACGTTTGCCCAGATTATGGCCCACGAAACATTCCGGACTAGATATGAAAAAGGGGAACCGTTGTCCATGCATGAGCTTATGTATCCACTGTTACAGGGATATGATTCCGTGGAAATAGACGCGGATGTCGAATTGGGCGCTACAGAGCAGAAGTTCAATATCCTTATGGGCAGGGAATTGCAGCGGGCTTTCGGGAAAGAGCCGCAGGTTGCGATGCTGTTTCCCATACTCACTGGTATAGACGGAATAAATAAGATGTCAAAATCTCTTGGCAATTATATAGGTTTGCAGGATACTCCGGATGATATTTTCGGCAAGGTTATGAGCATACCGGACAGCGCTATTATGAATTTTGTAGTTTACGGGACCTCTGCCGGACAGGATTTTGCGGAAAAAGCAAAGGAACACCTTGAATCGGGAAAAAATCCCAGGGACCTGAAGCTCGAACTTGCGGAAATAATCGTGAAAGAACTGTCTTCAAAAGACGACGCGCTCAGGGCCAGGGAGAATTTCCTTAATACTTTCAGCAGGAAGCAGGGCCCTGCCGAAGACCTTATTGAGACGATTAGCCTGAAACACGGAAAATACTGGATAGTCAAACTTCTTGTCGAAAGCGGCTGCGTTAAAAGTAACGGTGAAGCCCGCAGATTAATTGAGCAGGGAGGGTTCTCAATCGGAGATGAGAAGATAAACGATGTTAACGCGGAAATAAACGTGCCGGATGATACCGACGGCAAACTGCTGAAAATAGGGAAGAAAAAGTTCGCCCGCATTGTCATCGGAAAATAATTGATATTTTTTGTAAAAAAAAGTTGACATAGCATTCCAGTTTTAATATTATGGTCGCCGTGCTCTTTATAATGTAAATAAAAAAATAACGCTTTTTATCGTGTAGAATAAATATTTGTAAAAGGTATTGACAAATATGGATTTCAGCGTATATTTGTTAGTGGCAAGAGCAAGCTAATATCTTTTATTAAAATTTGTTATTTGATAAAGTGACAGCTTTCAGGTTGTCACTTTTTTCTGCGGTTTTTTTGCTCTTTGAAATTTGAATAGTATGATGTGAATTGTGCAAGGTGCTTCTGTTATATTTAAGAAATACCTGATGCTTTTAAGTGTCAGGTTCAAGCTTTGTTTATGGAGAGTTTGATCCTGGCTCAGAACGAACGCTGGCGGCGTGGATTAGGCATGCAAGTCGTACGGTGTTGATCCGAATAGCAATATTTGGATTAGCATAGTGGCGGAAGGGTGAGGAACACGTGAGTAACATACCTCAAAGAGTGGGATAACTCCGAGAAATCGGAGCTAATACCGTGTATGTCGGGAATTAGGCATCTTTTTCCCGGTAAAGATGGGGACCGTAAGGCCTATCACTTTGAGAGTGGCTCGCGTCCTATTAGCTAGTTGGTAGGGTAACGGCCTACCAAGGCGAAGATGGGTAGCTGGTCTGAGAGGATGGTCGGCCACACTGGGACTGAGACACTGCCCAGACTCCTACGGGAGGCTGCAGTCGAGAATCTTTCGCAATGGGGGAAACCCTGACGAAGCG
>JAFGBE010000005.1 GCA_016933315.1 Candidatus Auribacterota bacterium | reverse complement strand
ATCGGCGGGCCCTCGATGCTCCGCTCGGCTGCCAAGAATTACAGGGATGTCGCCGTTGTAGTCAACCCGTCGAAATACGAACTGGTCCTGAAAGAGCTTAAAGAAAACAAGAAAACTTTGTCGGAAGAGCTGAAAATGAGGCTGGCAGTGGAAGTTTTTCAGACCACTTCCAGATACGATGCTCTTATATCCAGTTATCTTAAGAAAGTTTCTTCCGCTATTACAGACAGCCTTCCCGGAGAACTTTCTATTTCGTGCGTAAAAAAACAGAACCTGCGATACGGCGAAAATCCCCACCAGAAAGCGGCGTTTTTCGAAGACTATGCTTTTGAAAAATCCGAGCCGTCCGTAATAGGTTCGAAACAGCTTCACGGGAAAGAATTGTCGTTCAACAATATTATAGACCTTAATGCCGCGCTTGAGATAGTCAAAGAATTTACCGAGCCCTTTGCGGTTATCATAAAACATACGAATCCGTGCGGGGCGGCCGTGGCCGGGGATATAACTTCTGCGTATAAGAAAGCGCTTGAGACAGACCCTCTTTCAGCGTTCGGAAGCATAATCGGCTTTAACAGGGAACTTGACGGGGCTACCGCGCTTGAGATCTCGAAACTTTTTGTTGAAGCGGTCATTTGCCCTTCCTATACAGGGGAAGCGCTGGAAATCCTTGAAAAAAAGAAAAACATAAGGATTGTCGAGATTGCGAACCTGGCCGATTGGTACAAGAACAAGACTTATTCAGGTTTTGACCTTAAGAAGGTTACGGGGGGAGTCCTTGTGCAGGACAGGGATGTAAAAGAAGTGACAGAAAAAGACATAAGAGTGGTAACGAAGAAAAAACCTACAGAGAAACAGGTTGAGGATATGCTTTTTGCATGGAAGATTGTCAAGCATGTTAAGTCCAATGCCATTGTTTATGTCAGGGACGGGCAGACAATCGGAATCGGAGCCGGACAGATGTCCAGGGTCGATTCGTCAAAGGTAGCCGTAATGAAAGCGCAGAAGGAATTGAAGGGCAGTGTTATGGCGTCGGATGCTTTCTTCCCGTTCAGGGACAGTGTTGACACGGCCGCCGGTTCGGGTATTTCAGCGATAATCCAGCCCGGCGGTTCAGTAAAAGACCAGGAAGTCATAGACGCGTGCAATGAACATGACATAGCCATGGTGTTCACGGGAATAAGGCATTTTAAACATTAAGAATAATAATAAAATAAAAGAACTACGACCACAGATAACACAGATGATCACAGATAAGTGCTATTTTGATATAAGGCAAGGTTTTAATAATTTATATATTTCTTGCTTTATAGCTGTGTGTATCTGAGTAATCTGTGTTTAATGTTTTTAATGGGAATTTATCATGAAAGTTCTTGTAGTCGGTTCAGGCGGCAGAGAACATGCCCTTGTGTGGAAAATTTCAAAAAGCAATGCCGTCTCGCGCATCTACTGCGCGCCGGGCAACGGGGGCATAGGCGCAATTGCCGGCTGTGTCGATATTGCCGCGGATGATATCGAAGGGCTTCTTTCTTTTGCGAAGAAAGAAAGGATTGATTTCACGGTTGTGGGCCCCGAGGCTCCTCTTGTTTCCGGGATAGTCGATGTTTTTGAGAATGAAGGGTTAAATGTCTTCGGGCCGGTATCACAGGGCGCAATGCTCGAAGGAAGTAAAGTCTTCTCGAAAAATTTTATGAAAAAGCACGGTATCCCCACGGCCGGATTCGAAATCTTCAGCAATCCGGATGAAGCAAGAGATTATATCCGCGGGAAGAAATCTCCTCTGGTCGTAAAAGCTGACGGGCTTGCCGCAGGCAAAGGGGTTTTTGTATGTTCTTGCGCGGCTGAAGCCGAAGAGGCCGTCGACATCATAATGAATAAAGGGGTATTCGGCGCGGCGGGCAGGAAGATTGTAGTGGAAGAGTGCCTGGAAGGAGAGGAAGCCTCCATACTTGCGTTTTGCGATGGGAACACTATCGTTCCGATGGATTCCTCCCAGGACCACAAAAGAGTTTTTGACGGGGATAAGGGCCCCAATACGGGCGGTATGGGCGCATATAGCCCGGCTCCCGTGGTTACCGGGGATATGATGAAAACAATTGAGGAGAAAATCCTGCAGAGAACAGTCCGCGGTTTGAGAAAAGAAGGAATAAGGTATAAAGGAGTCATTTATGCGGGTATAATGGTTACGGATAAGGGGCCTATGGTTCTGGAATATAATGTAAGGTTCGGAGACCCGGAAACCCAACCGCTGCTTGTGAGGATGAAAACGGACTTGCTGGAAGTGGTGAAAGCAATATCTGAGGGGGAACTGGATAAAATAAAGCTTGAATGGGATGAGAGGGCCGCTGTTTGTGTAGTTATGGCTTCAGGAGGTTATCCGGGCAGGTATAATAAAGGGTTTGAAATAAAAGGGCTTGAAAGGGCGGGAAACATCAAAGATGTTTTTGTGTTTCACGCCGGGACCAAAGAAAAAGGGGGCAGTATTATGACAAGCGGCGGCAGGGTGCTTGGCGTTACAGCCCTTGGGGATAATATAGGAAAAGCGGTTGAAACGGTTTACGGTGCAGTCGGTATGATAAAATTTGACGGGGCGTTTTTCAGAAAAGACATAGGACATAAAGCCCTGGCAAAATAGATTATCCTAATATTTAAGGAGGATAAAATGAATAACAGGCCATTGGTCGGAATAGTCATGGGTAGCGAGTCGGATTATGAGATTATGAGGAAGGCCGGTGATATGCTTGATAGGTTTGAGATAGCATATGAAATGGATGTCCTCAGTGCGCACAGGTCTCCGAAACTGGTTGTCAAATATGCGGAAGAAGCCGTTAAAAAAGGACTGCGCGTCATTATCGCTGGAGCGGGCAAGGCAGCCCATCTTGCGGGAGTTATTGCCGCCCACACGACTATCCCTGTCGTCGGGGTGCCGATATCGTCCGATGAATTGAAGGGAATGGATGCGCTTTTTTCCATGGTCCAGATGCCTGCGGGAATTCCGGTCGGGACTATGGCATTAGGCTCCTCGGGGGCAAAAAACGCAGCTTTATTCGCCGCCGAAATAATCTCCCTGTCCGATTCAAAGTTGTTTGATAAGCTTTTGAATTACCGGAATTTGCTTGAGGAAGAAGTCCTGGCGGCATCCGAGAGAGTTAAAAAAGCAAGCAAAGAAGCGAAATAAAAATTCTTTAAATCAAAGAAATAGTTAAAATTGAAAATTTATATTGCAAATAGACCTGAGGAAACGGCAACCGCTGTTCTGGAAGCGGCAAAAGTCGTGAAAGCGGGCGGGATTATAGCCTTTCCGACGGAAACGGTTTACGGGCTTGGCGCCGATGCGGAAAATCCCGATGCGGTGGACAGGTTGTATGAAATTAAAAAGCGCAACAGGGATAAGCCTTTTACAAATTTAATCGCATCTGCCGGGCAGATGGATAAAACATGTGTAGTCAGCGGCGAAGCCGCGAAAATCATCAAAGAGTTCTGGCCCGGCCCGGTGACTTTGATATTCAAAAGCTCAAGGGGAAAAAAGGGGTACAGGGTCCCTTCAAACATTATTGCGTTAAGCCTGCTGCGGAAATGCGGGAAAGCTTTAGTCGCCCCGAGCGCTAACCCGAGCGGGGCCGGGAATCCGAAAGATGCCGCGACCGTCAAAAGCTATTTTGAAAAGGACATAGACCTGCTGATTGACGGGGGCCCTGCTGATTTGGGGATAGAATCGACGGTGATTGATTTTTCCTCTGCAAAACCTTCCATTCTGAGAACAGGAGCCGTATCCGCCCGGGAGATCAGGGAAAAGACGGGTGTTGGGCTTGATATTGCGTCGGAGCAATGAGAAAGACCGTAAAAAAAGTTTTGTTTGTGTGCACCGGCAACAGCTGCCGTTCCCCGATGGCGGAAGGGTATTTCAACTTTCTGTCTGGCAGAAGAGAAGCAGATGTGAAATCGCAATCGGCGGGAGTTCTTGCCGCGGACGGGTTTTCCCCGAGCGCGGAGGCTGTCAAGGTGATGAAGGAGAGGGGCGTAGATATTTCTTCTTATAAAACGAAGCGGCTTTCCCAGAAAATGATAGACTTATCCGATATGGTCGTCGTTATGTCAGGTTTACATAAACTTGAAATCGGGAAAAGATTCAAAACAGGCGGGAAAGAAGTAAAATTGTTAAAGGAATTTGATAAAAATGATAATATGGGGCCTGTGGATATTAAAGATCCGATAGGTATGCCCGTGGAAATCTACCGCGACTGTTTTGAGGAAATGAAACCGTTAATTGAAAATTTACTGGAGGAGATATGCGGATAGCCGTTGCAAGCGACCACGGTGGATACATTTTCAAGGAAGAACTTATAACATATCTTCAGAAGCTGGGGCATACTGTCGAGGACTTCGGCTGTGAAGGCGAGAATTCCTGCGATTACCCGGATTACGGCATACCGGCTTCGCAAAGCGTCTCGGAAGGCAACAATGACAGGGCTATACTGATATGCACAAACGGGATAGGGATGTGCATGCTTGCCAATAAAATTTCCGGAATAAGGGCTGCCCTTGTTTATAACGAGAGGACTGCGGAAAAAACGAGGCAGCACCATGATTCAAATGTGCTGTGCCTGGGCGGTAAAGAATTCACTTTTGATGAGCTGAAGAAATTCGCCTATATATGGCTGAACACCGGTTTTGAAGGCGGGAGGCACGAGAGAAGAGTAAATAAGATCAACAACCTTGATTAATCGGTTTTACAAGAGGAGACTTGTTAATGAAAGACTTAAAAAAATCAGATCCTGAGATTTTCGATGCCATACAGCAGGAAACCGAAAGAGAAGAATATCACATTGAATTAATCGCCTCCGAAAACTTTACGAGCGATGCGGTGCTTGAAGCCGCCGGTTCCGTCATGACCAATAAATACGCGGAAGGTTATCCCGGAAGAAGATATTACGGCGGGTGTGAATGTGTCGATATAGCCGAAAATATCGCCATCCAGAGGGCGAAAAAACTTTTCGGCGCGGAATACGTAAATGTCCAGCCCCACTCCGGTTCGCAGGCGAATATGGGCGTGTATTTTTCCGTGCTGGACCCTGGTGATACCATTTTGGGCATGGACCTTGCGCACGGCGGGCACCTCACGCACGGAGCCAAAGTGAACTTTTCGGGCAGGCTCTATAATGTGTGTTCTTACGGCGTGAGCAGGGAAGGAGAAGTGCTTGATTATGACGTAATAATGAAACTGGCGAAAGAGTACAGGCCCAAGCTGATTATCGCAGGGGCATCCGCTTATCCCAGGACCATAGATTTTAAGAAGTTCAGGGAAATAGCAGATTCAGTTGAAGCGTATCTTATGGTTGATATGGCGCATATCGCCGGACTGGTCGCTACGGGATACCACCCTTCGCCGCTCGGACATTCTCATTTTGTCACTACGACTACGCATAAGACTTTAAGGGGCCCCCGCGGGGGGATGATTCTTATGGGAAAAGATTTTGAAAACAGGATGGGCGTTATCCTGAAGAGCACGGGAAAACCGAGAATGATGAGCAGTATAATAGATTCCAATATAATGCCCGGGATTCAAGGCGGCCCGCTGATGCATATAATCGCGGCGAAAGCGGTGTCTTTTGCCGAAGCGCTTAAGCCCGAGTTTAAGAAATATTCCGGGCAGGTGATAAAGAACGCGCAGACCCTGTGCGGCGCTCTTGAAAAAAGAGGATACAGGATAGTATCGGGAGGCACGGATAACCATCTTTTCCTTGTGGACCTTACGGATAAGAATATAACGGGCAAAGAGGCGGAAAAAGCCCTGGACAGGGCTGGAATAACCGTCAATAAAAACGGCATACCTTTTGATTCCAAGTCACCCCTGGTGACTTCCGGCATCAGGATAGGCACCCCGGCGATGACTACCAGGGGAATGAAAGAAAAGGAAATGGAGACCATAGCGGGTTTTATATCGGAGGTTTTATATGCGCCGAACAGCGATAAAGTCGCCGCGGATATAAAGAATAAAGTCAGGGAGCTGTGCGAAGCATTCCCGATTTACAGGCATCATATTAAGAAATGATTTATTTTGGGAGAATTTAGCAGATGCGTTCCATAAAGAAAAAAATTCCGGCAAAGAAGGACAATCGTCCGTCGTGGGATGAATATTTTATGGAGATTGCGCGCCTTGTCGCGCAGAGGTCCACATGCCTCAGGCGCAAAGTCGGGGCTATAATAGTAAAGGATAAGCATGTCCTTGCGACCGGGTACAACGGTGTGCCGTCGGGCCTGAAACATTGCCTGGAAATAGGCTGCATAAGAATAAAAAATAAAATCCCCTCAGGGCAGAGGCATGAATTGTGCAGAGGCCTGCATGCCGAGATGAACGTTCTTATACAATCCGCCAAGTTCGGGGTGAGCATTGAAAACAGCACGATTTATTCAACCACCCATCCGTGCATCTTGTGTGCCAAAATGATAATTAATGCCGGCATTAAAAAAGTTGTCATCAGGGAAGGTTACCCGGACGAAGATGCCGTGGAAATGTTCAAAGAAGCCGGTGTGAAAATTAAAAAAATTTAGAAAATTGTTTTTTAAAAACAAAAAAAATCTTTCGTAAACCACGTTTTTTCAAGGAAAAACAGAAAAGAAGGCGTATTTCCTAAAATGTTATTGACATACTATATATAGTGTGATAACGTCATAAATGCACTACATATACTACATCAGCCGGGTGTCGGGATTTACGGGGAAAAACACAAATGCGGTGTCCTTATTGTGATTATGATGGAGATAAAGTAGTCGACTCCAGGTCATCAAATGACGGTGTAGTGATAAGAAGGCGCCGTGAATGCCTTAAATGTTCAAAGAGGTTTACCACATACGAAAGAGTCGAAAAAATACATATTTCCGTTATAAAGAGAGGCAACATAAGGGAGGATTTTGACAGGGGAAAGGTGCTTGAAGGTGTTTTGAAAGCCTGTCAGAAAAGGCCTATCAGCCTTGACAGGATAGAGCAGCTTGTTGATGAAGTGGAGCAGGAGCTGGAATCTGAAGGGAAGAAAGAGATAAAATCCGAAGAAATAGGCAATATAGTCATGAACAAACTCCAGTCGCTTGATGATGTAGCGTATGTCAGATTTGCCTCGGTTTACAGGCAGTTTAAGGATGTCAACCAATTCATGTCCGAGATAAAAAGCATTTTAAACGAGGAGAAAAGGAATGATAAAAGAGGTCGATAAGGTAACCTATGTAAGGAAAAGAGACGGTCGCCTGGTGCCGTTCAATAAAAGGAAAATAGCGGATGCGATATTCAAAGCGGCTAAAGCCGTCGGCGGAGAAAACAGGGAACTTGCCGACGAACTTGCTGAAGCCGTTTCTTTCTACCTTCATAAAAAATATTCCGAGGCAGCCCCCAACATAGAAGAAATACAGGATATGGCCGAGAAGATTCTTGTTGAAACAGGGCATACCCGCACGGCGAAGGCGTATATCCTTTACAGGGACGCGAGAGCCAGAAAAAGGGAAGAGCTTAAAGTAAGGAAAAAAATAATCAGAGAAGGCGATTCTACGGATTTGGCGCTCATGGTGTCCCCTTCCTCGAAAGACCAGATGTTCAACTGGGACAGGTCCAGAATAGCCCTTGCGCTTATAAGAGAAGCGAGGATGCCCCAGCATATTGCGGAGGAAATCGCCGCCGCCGTAGAGAAAAAAATATTCAATTCCGGCTTAGGCCAGATTTCCACGTCCCTGATAAGAGAGCTTGTCGATAATGAGCTTTTTGTCAGGGGTTTTAATGTGAAATTAAAAGCGCATTCCATAATAGGTATGCCAGTATATGACCTCGACAGGCTTATAACTTCGAAAAGCAACGAGAACAGCAACATCGCCATGAATAATCCTGAGGCTATAAATCTTTCGATTGCGGAGACGACGCTCAAACAGTACGCTCTTGAAAAAGTTTTCAGCGAAGAGGTAGCAGAGGCGCATCTCAAGGGTCAGATTCATCTCCATGATCTGGGTTATCCGACGAGAGTATATTGTTCCAGCCATTCCCTGGAGTATCTGAAAAAATACGGCCTTCAGCTCGGGAACCTCGATACCTCATCAGGCCCCGCCAAACATGCCCGCACGCTTACGGGACACCTTAATACCTTTCTTGCGTCTATGCAGGCGTATTACGCGGGCGCTCTCGGAGTAGGCTATATAAATATATTTTATGCCCCTTACCTTGAAGGGATGTCTTATGAAGAGATGAAGCAGGAAGCCCAATATCTCATTTTCAGCGGTTCCCAGAACGCTTTTTCGCGCGGCGGGCAGACGCTGTTCCTTGATTTTAATATTCATACAGGGATTCCCAATTATATGAAAAACATTCCGGCGATAGGCCCGGGAGGCAAGTATACGAACAAAACCTATAAAGACTATGAGAAAGAGTCCCGGATGTTTGCAAGGGCTATGCTTGAGATATGGGAAAAGGGAGACAGCGGCGGCAGGGTGTTCGCGTTTCCGAAATGCGATTTCCATATCAACAGGGAGACCTTTGAAGAACCGGAACAGCTTGAACTGCTGAAATATGCCTGCGAAATAGCAAGCAAGAACGGCACCCCTTATTTTATCTTTGACCGTGATGAGGTTACTTTGTCGGCTTGCTGCAGGCTTAGGACCCAGATAAAAGATAATTATATGATACAGCATCCGGAGAGCATGCGTTT